>NZ_JBHIPQ010000032.1:0-1512 GCF_042196125.1 Bartonella sp. AP280QHHD
ATTGATCAAGCTCTTTTGGCTGTTGAGGAAAAGGTAGACGAAAAGGCACCTTTACACCACACGCATACGATCAACGAAATCACAAATCTAGAAAGCGCTCTCAATGGCAAAATGGCAGCGGATAAAACTTTCTCATTTGCTGATTTAAGCGATATCGAAGGCGCAAAAGATGCTGCCAACAATTATGTTCTCTATAAATCAAGCAACAATAACTTTACCTTTGGCAGTGCTGTCTCACTATTAGGCGCGCATCAACATAAAACCGAAGATATCGTGGGGCTTGATGATTTTAGAGCCAAGATTAATCAAGATATGACCAGCTATGGGCGCCTCACAAGCCCAAATGAATGGCAGAATTATAATAAATTTACCAGCAAAGTCACCATGAGTGGTGGCTTAGAACTTTTGGGTAATTCGTCGTTTAGCCTTATTCATAATGGTGAAACGGTGACAAGTTTAAGCACAAATGGAAGTACCTTGAAAGGACCTTTGAGAGTTGATGGTGAAGCTGTTTATACCAAGGTGCAAGTGGATGCTCTTTTGGATGCTTTAATCAAAAAGCGTAAAGAAGAGTACATTGAAATCGTTATGTTGCAGAGTGGTAATATTCCTTGGCCTGATGGGGTGACAGATGACACTGATATTGAAATCATGGCTTGGGGAGGTGGCGGGAGCGGTGGCCAACGTGGAGGAGGAGGTGGTGGTGAATGTATTTCTTTAAAGATTCAAAAACGCCAATTACAGAATAATGATGTAGTGGCTATTGGAAAAGGCGGATATGGAAATGGTATTAATGGTGGTAATACGCTAGTTGGTTCTATTCTTACAGCACGGGGTGGTAAGGGGAATAACGGTTATATTGGTGGAAATAGTGGTGGTGGAGTTTCAGGTGGTTATGGAACTGCAAGTGGTAGTAATAATAATGGTTATGCGGGAAAAGAACATCCTTGGCATGGAGGCGGAGGAGGTGGTGGTGGCTTTAATGATAGTTGTGGCGGTGATGGAGGGGATAGTACCTATGGTGGAGCAGGTGGAGGTGGGAGTGGTGGGAGTGGTGGTAGTGGTATAGCTAATAATGGAGGTAAGGGAGGAAAAAGCCAGTATGGTGGCAATGGAGGAAGCGGAGCTGAAAAAGGATATGGCGGCGGTGGCGGTGGCGGTTATCGAGATGGTGAAGATGGAACAGTAAATGGTGCTGGACGGGGTGGTGATGGCGCAGTTAAATTAAAGATCTTTGTATAAGCGCGTTTAAAGGCTTGTATGCTCTTCCGTCTTTAAGTCCCCTTTAAAGCCCTTTAAAAGGGCTTTTTGACTGACAGTGTCAGACTTATGAAAGGGAGCTCTTGTTGTTATGGTCTCTTCATTGATTTGGAGAGCAAAATGGCAATAGAATTTAATCATGGGATTCGCATTGTAGAGGCTGGTGAGGATTCCCGTCCTTTAGCAACATTTGATCAGACCGCTATTGGGGCGGTTGTTACAGCCCCTGATGCTGACAACCAAGTTTTTCCC
>NZ_JBHIPQ010000033.1:0-2387 GCF_042196125.1 Bartonella sp. AP280QHHD
TTTGGGGGCTCTACAGGCGGACAGAATAAAACTTGTGGCAACAGAAAAAGGTGTTGGGGTTCGCATGCGCCATGATATGGCCGCCAATGCGGGGCAGTTGCATCTTTCTGCTGATGGGAAAATCTCGTTGAAAAATGTTTTTGGTCATGGGGGTGTTGTCCTCAAATCGAAAAGCCAGAGCGTATTGGCAAAGCACATCACCTCGAAAAAGCATATTGATATTGCCGCCCATAAGGATGTGACGTTAGAAACGGTTGGTGCTGATGGTCATTTGAAGATAGAGGCGCAGGATGGGCTTTTATCGATTGCCGGTAAGGCAACCTCTGGGGGCAATATGGAGCTGTCTTCGCGCCAGACACTTCAAGTTTCAGGGCTAGGGTCAGGTGCTGATATGGCTCTTGAATCGGGCGGAGACTTGAAGCTTGAGGGGATTGTTTTAGCGCAAGGGAACCTCAAGGCGCATGCCGGTGGTGATATACAGGCGCAGCTTTTAGCCGGTGGGGTTGATATGGCGGCAACGGGTGCTACTGGTGTTGTTGTTCTTGGCACCCAAGGGGATGTTGATCTCCAGAGCAGTCAAGGTGCGATTGTCGCTGAAAGTGTTTATGGGGCAGGAGATATCACCCTGGTTTCTCATAATGGGCTATCTGTTTCTCAAACAATTCTGTCGCATCAAAATGTTGCCATTCAAGCACAACCAGAAACAAATGCTCCCGTTCATTTTAGACAACTTTTAGCCTATGGTAAGGCAAATATTGAGGGTGGGGCGGTTGACTTTTCTTCGCTGATGACGGGTGAAAAAGCTGTTTTAAAGGTTGGCAGCCTTGATGCTGGCACACTGATGACAGGTGTCGTTTCTACGGGCGGTTCAGGGGATCTTGTTTTAGATAAAAACGGTTTTCTTTTGATTACAGCAAAAGAAGGGGTGAAGGTTGGTCAGATTGCCAGTGGTGGCAATATTGAAATTTTTGCAGGCAACGACATCTATTATGATCAGTTCATAGGCTATGGCAACGCAACATTGACATCGTTATCAGGAGAGATCAGTGTTGAGAATGTGCTGTCTGCTGAGGGGGATGTGAGATTGACAGCAAACACTCTCGATTTAAGCAATAATCGTTCTCCTATTTACACGCCGCAAACGCTGTATTTAATTGCAGATCATATTGATGTCTCAGAGAGCGAATTGGCTTATGGCGGTTTAGATTTTAACAGCACCAATGCCCTTGATATTCACCATGCGCGGCTACAAGCCGTGACAGATCAGGGAGGGACTGGAGATATTCTTTTTGTTGCTCCAAGCGTTATGGTTGATGAGACAACTTCTGTTTTAGCAGCCAGAGATTTCGTGATCAAAACGGGGGAGCTTGGAAATAGCGGTCAATTGGCATCGGGGCAGGATTTAGTCTTTAGCGTGACGGGGGATGTGACCAACAACAAAACGGGTTTAATCTATGTGAAGGGCAATGGTGCTTTACAAGTTGATGGGGCTTTGTTGAATGATTTTGGCACCATAATGGCAGAGGGTGATTTGGGTTTCACCAATGCGGCTGGCAGCGGAAAAAGCCTTTCGCTTGTCAACAAAGCAGGCTTTATTCAAGCTGGTGGAAACTTAAATATCCAAACCAACACCCTGAANCAAAGCAGGCTTTATTCAAGCTGGTGGAAACTTAAATATCCAAACCAACACCCTGAAAAACGAAGCTGATAGCACGCCTGTCATCACGGAAAAAACCAAATATAGCGATATTTCTTTCCAAAAACCAGAGGGTTCTGATAGGCTCAGTGATGGGATGTTATATCAAGATGGTCCCAACCTTTGGGGACAAGGGCACGAACATCAAAGTCATACCGGACCTTTTAAAGGGCACGTAAAAATTTTCTTGGATGTTCCTCTTTGGTCGAGCAAAGAAGAAACCTATGGCACCGCAATTTCAAGCGATGGAACAGTCTATAAGGCTTTTACTTGGGAATTTAAGCCTGTCTATGATCAAAAGTCCGTAAAACGCTACCAATGGAATGGTTCTCGGCGGAAGGGAGGATGGTTTGGGTCAATAAACGAAGACTGGTCACATATGACAGAAAAGACTGTCACACAAGCATTTTCGCATAAACCAACTGTTTCGGGGGTAATACAATCTAGTGGCAATCTCATCATTAACGCTGATACCATTGACAACCATTATAGCTCTATGAGAGCAGGGGGAAATGCCGATATCCACGCCAATGTGCTGACCAATTTAGGGGCAACGGCTTATAAAAACACTTATCTTGGTTGTCAGGCTAATACAGACAGTTGTTATGGTTATAAAGCTGATGGAAGCCGCGATGTTTCTTTAGATATAGCCAATGGCAAGGATCGCCAGATTGGTTCAGAAGCTTTGGAG
>NZ_JBHIPQ010000034.1:0-82221 GCF_042196125.1 Bartonella sp. AP280QHHD
TGGAGAGGAAATCGAGATTATCGGTATTCGTCCAACGTCTAAGACGACGGTTACAGGCGTTGAAATGTTCCGCAAGCTTTTAGATCAGGGGCAAGCGGGTGATAATATAGGAGCTCTGCTTCGTGGTGTTGACCGTGAAGGGATTGAGCGTGGTCAAGTGTTGGCGAAGCCAGGATCCGTTACACCTCATACACGTTTTAAAGCAGAAGCTTACATTTTGACAAAAGATGAAGGTGGACGTCATACACCATTTTTCACGAATTATCGTCCTCAGTTTTACTTCCGTACGACGGATGTTACAGGTATTGTTACGCTTCCAGAAGGAACGGAAATGGTTATGCCAGGTGACAATGTTGCGATGGATGTTTCGTTGATCGTTCCGATAGCGATGGAAGAGAAACTTCGTTTTGCTATTCGTGAAGGTGGTCGTACTGTTGNTGACAATGTTGCGATGGATGTTTCGTTGATCGTTCCGATAGCGATGGAAGAGAAACTTCGTTTTGCTATTCGTGAAGGTGGTCGTACTGTTGGTGCCGGTATCGTCTCTAAGATCATTGAATAAATAATGCTTGTTAAAGGGGTGTTAAAAGTGTTTTAGTTTTGAGAGTTAGGGGTATAGCTCAGTTGGTAGAGCGGCGGTCTCCAAAACCGCAGGTCGCGGGTTCAAGTCCTGCTGCCCCTGCCAAAGGGGGGTTTTACATATAAGGGAGTGGATTTTGCTGCCTTTTTCGCTTTTTTTGATATGGGGCTTGTTTTTTTGTGTGTGAAACGGTATTGAATAGAAAGTAAGGAAATTGCATAAGTCTGAAAGTTGGCTTTTGCGTTTTTTCCTGTTTATTTTGTTCTATAAAACACAATAGGACTAGAGAGAGTATAGTGTGACGATGGCATCTAAAACCAATCCGATTACCTTTTTGAAGCAGGTTTATGCAGAAACAATTAAAGTGAAATGGCCTACACGTCGTGAGACGGTTATTTCTACTATTATGGTTTTGTTGGTAACTGCATTGGCTTCAGCTTTCTTTTTTATTGTGGATCAGGTTATGCATTTTGGTGTTTGGCGGGTTATTGATCTTCTGAAATATCTTTTTAGTTGAGAATGTAAGGAAGTGTGACTGTGGCAGCTCGTTGGTATATTGTTCAGGCATATTCAAATTTTGAAAAGAAAGTAGCGGAAGCTATTGATAAGGAGGCAAAGCAAAAGGGACTTGATCATCTTTTTGAAAAGATTTTTGTTCCAACAGAGCGTGTTGTAGAGGTTCGTCGTGGACGCAAAGTTGATACTGAGCGAAAATTTTTTCCTGGTTATGTTCTTGTTCGTGCTGAGTTAACAGATGAAGTTTATCATCTTATTAAGAATACGCCTAAAGTGACAGGTTTTTTAGGGTCGGATGCGCGTCCTGTTCCTATTTCTGATCGAGAGGTTGAGCAAATTCTCAAACAAGTTCAGGAAAGGGTTGAGTCTCCAAAGTCCTCTGTATTGTTTGAGGTTGGAGAGCAAGTTCGCGTTGCTGATGGTCCTTTTGTTTCGTTTAATGGAATTGTTCAAGAGGTTGAAGAAGAGCGCTCTCGTCTTAAGGTTGAAGTGCTTATTTTTGGGCGTCCTACGCCTGTTGATTTGGAATTTGGTCAGGTTGAAAAACTCTGATTAAACTTAGAGTAGTTTTAATTACTTTAAGGAAGGAGTGGGAGGTGATTTATAGCTTTTGTCGGCTTAATGATCCGAACCACGTGACTGCAAGCGGGTAACGGGCAAGATGAATTGTCAGTATACCAGTGAAATTAAAGGCAGATTGTTATGGCAAAAAAAAGTATAGGTCAGCTTAAGTTGCAGGTTCCTGCAGGAGCTGCTACTCCATCTCCACCAATTGGTCCAGCTCTTGGGCAGCGTGGTATTAATATCATGGAATTTTGTAAGGCGTTTAATGCAGCGACACAAGAAATGGAAAAGGGGGCACCGATTCCAGTTGTTATTACGTATTACCAAGATAAGTCTTTCACCTTTTCTCTCAAGACGCCTCCTGTATCATTCTTTTTAAAGAAGGAAGCAAACCTGAAATCTGGCTCAAAAGAGCCTGGTAAAGTGTCTGTAGGAAGCATTTCTCGCGATAAAATTCGTTCGATTGCGGAATCAAAGATGAAAGATCTTAATGCGAATGACATTGAGGCAGCAATGCGTATGGTTGAAGGTTCTGCTCGCTCGATGGGCTTGGAAGTGGTGGGCTAATATTATGGCAAAAGTAGCAAAAAGAATAAAAAATATCCGAAAAGATATTGATTTTAATGAACTCTACGCTTTAAAAGATGCCGTTTCAATGGTTAAGGAGCGTGCCGTTGCTAAGTTTGATGAAACAATCGAAATTTCAATGAACTTGGGTGTTGATCCTCGTCATGCTGATCAAATGGTTCGAGGCGTTGCTTATTTGCCTAATGGAACAGGGAGAAATATTCGTGTTGCCGTTTTTGCTCGTGGGGATAAGGCTGAGGAAGCTAAGGCGGCAGGAGCTGATATTGTGGGTGCCGAAGATTTATTTGAAAGCGTTAATAGAGGGACTATAGATTTTGATCGTTGTATTGCAACGCCAGACATGATGCCTCTTGTTGGTCGTCTTGGTAAGATTCTTGGTCCACGGAGTTTGATGCCGAATCCGAAAGTTGGTACTGTAACACTTGATGTCGTCGGTGCTGTCAAAGCTTCTAAAGGTGGTGCTGTTGAGTTTCGTGTGGAAAAAGCTGGTATTGTGCATGCTGGTATTGGTAAGGCTTCTTTTGGTGTTGAAAAAATCGTAGAAAATATAAAAGCCTTTGCAAGTGCAGTTATTAAAGCCAAACCGCAAGGTGCAAAAGGTGAGTATATTAAGCGCGTTGCTGTTTCGTCGACTATGGGAATTGGTGTTAAAGTTGATCCAGCAACGGTTCGTTCAGAGCTAGTATAAGCTGATTTATAATTTTGTTTTGGGGTATGGGAATATCAAAATTGTATTTAAAATGCTGATTTTGATCAGCTCGCTATCTAAGCTTTATAGGGCTTAGGTTGTACCGGGAGAAATTCCGGAATATCCTGTCCGAGATTGTAGGTGATGCTTTTAAGTATCTTAATCAAAAAAACCTGCATGAGACTGGGGTAAAAACTGAGAGTTAAAAGACTTAAAGGGTTTGAGCCAAGGTTGCCTTTGAACGCTGTGCGTGAAAAAGGGGACAGGATCCTCATCGGTGACATGAAGTATTTTATGTTATCAAAGGTAACCAACAGGTTTGTTTTAAGCAAATCTGTTAAATGGAGAGAGACAGTGAATAGAGCGGAAAAACGCGAATTTGTTACATGGCTTAACGAGGCTTTTCGGAAGTCTGGTTCTGTTGTTGTTGCACATTATTCCGGTCTGACAGTTTCACAGATGAATGATCTGCGTTCGAAAATGGGTGAAGCTGGCGGTGCCGTTAAGGTCGCCAAAAACCGTCTTGCTAAAATCGCTCTTCAGGGCACGGAATCTGAATCGATAGTGGGTTTGTTTACTGGACAAACACTTATTGCTTATTCAGAAGATCCAATCACAGCACCGAAAGTTGCTGTTGATTTTGCGAAAAGCAATGACAAATTTGTCATACTTGGCGGTTCAATGGGTGCAACAAGTTTAACTGTAGATGCTGTGAAGTCATTGGCTTCATTGCCTTCATTAAACGAGTTGCGTGCAAAACTTGTGGGTATGATTTCTACCCCTGCGACCCGTATTGCACAGGTTGTTAATGCCCCTGCTGGTCAGGTTGCACGTGTCATTGGAGCATATGCTCAGGAGGATAAGGCGGCTTAAGGCTGTTTGTATTCACGTTTATGGAAGAGCTTTAATGCTTTTCTGTTTTTTTGAATAAGATTTAATAATGGTTCAAATCTTTTAATTGAAGGAATTTAAAAATGGCTGATCTAGAGAAGATCGTAGAAGACCTTTCTAATCTAACCCTTTTGGAAGCCGCTGAGCTTTCTAAGTTACTTGAAGAAAAGTGGGGAGTTTCGGCTGCTGCTCCTGTAGCTGTCGCTGCTGTTGCTGGTGCTGCTGCTCCAGCTGCTGAAGAAAAAACAGAATTTGATGTTATTCTTGTTGAAGGTGGCGCACAAAAAATTAATGTTATTAAGGAAGTTCGTGCTCTTACTGGACTTGGTCTTAAAGAAGCTAAAGATCTGGTTGAAGGTGCACCTAAGCCTATTAAAGAGGCTGCTTCTAAAGAAGAAGCAGAAAAAATTAAATCTCAACTTGAAGCTGCCGGTGCTAAGGTGGAACTTAAGTAAATTTAATTTTATCGGCGGGCATTTATGTTCGCCGATTTTCTTTCTCTTAATACAAAGAGGGAAAATAATGAGTAAAAAACTTTTCCCAATGGTTTCGTAACAGGAATGGGATAGGTTTGGATTACTTACCCCTTCATCATAGAGTCAAAGAGATAAATGGCTTATGTTGGTAGGGAAAGTTAATGATGCTCATTATTGAGTGTCAAGTGAACTGGTCTGCATATGCAGGTTAATGGTATAAGGCTTTCAAGGTTGGTCTACCTTGAAGAGTAAAGATCAAGGAGCGACGATGGCTCAGACTCACGCAATGATGTCTCAATTCAATGGTCGTAAGCGCGTACGGAAATTTTTTGGTAAGATTCCTGAAGTAGCAGAAATGCCGAATCTTATTGAGGTTCAAAAAGCCTCATACGATCAATTTCTCATGGTTGAGGAACCGAAAGGTGGGCGACCAGATGAAGGTTTGCAAGCTGTTTTTAAATCGGTTTTTCCTATTTCAGATTTTTCCGGTACAGCTATGCTTGAGTTTGTAGGTTATGAATTTGATTTACCAAAATTTGATGTTGAAGAGTGCCGTCAACGTGATTTAACTTATGCTGCCCCATTAAAGGTCATATTGCGTTTGATTGTTTTTGATGTTGATGAGGATACTGGCTCCAAAGATATCAAAGACATTAAAGAGCAAGGCGTTTATATGGGCGATATGCCTTTAATGACGACGAATGGTACCTTTATTGTTAATGGTACGGAGCGTGTTATTGTTTCTCAGATGCATCGTTCTCCTGGTGTCTTTTTTGACCATGATAAAGGAAAGTCCCATTCATCAGGAAAGCTTCTTTTTGCTGCTCGTGTTATTCCGTATCGTGGTTCTTGGCTTGATATTGAGTTTGATGCTAAGGACATCATTTATGCGCGTATTGATCGACGGCGCAAGATTCCTGTTACTAGTCTTTTGATGGCATTAGGTATGGATGCGTCGGATATTTTATCGACGTTTTATGATAAAGTGACTTATGAGCGTGATGGAGAAGGATGGCGAGTTCCTTATTCTGTGGATCGCTTTAAAGGAATGAAGCTCATTTCTGACCTTATAGATGCAGATAGTGGTGAAGTCGTTGCGGAGGCTGGTAAAAAATTAACAGTTCGTACTGCGAAGTCTTTGGTAGAAAAAGGACTTAAAGCGGTTAAAGTTAGTGAAGATGATTTATTAGGTTGTTATCTAGCCGAAGATATCGTCAATTACGAAACAGGTGAAATCTACCTTGAAGCTGGTGATGAAATTGACGAAAAAGTATTAAAAGTTCTGCTCGATGTTAGTGCTGATCAAGTCAATATTCTTGATATTGATCACATGAATATTGGCGCTTACATCCGCAATACTTTGAAGGTGGATAAAAATGAAAGTCGGCAGGATGCGTTATTTGATATTTACCGGGTGATGCGTCCAGGTGAACCTCCAACAATCGATACAGCAGAAGCAATGTTCCATTCATTGTTTTTTGATCCAGAGCGTTATGATCTTTCAGCTGTCGGGCGTGTTAAGATGAATTTACGTATGGATCTTGATTGTCCAGACACAGTTCGCATTTTACGCCAAGAGGATATTCTTGCTGTTGTTAAGATGTTGGTTGAATTGCGTGATGGACGTGGTGAAATTGATGATATTGATAATCTTGGCAACCGTCGCGTTCGTTCCGTCGGGGAGTTGATGGAAAATCAATATCGCATTGGTCTTCTTCGTATGGAACGTGCGATAAAAGAGCGTATGTCATCGGTTGAAATTGATACAGTTATGCCACAGGATTTGATCAATGCAAAGCCTGCGGCAGCAGCAGTCCGTGAATTTTTTGGGTCTTCACAATTGTCGCAGTTTATGGATCAAACCAATCCATTGTCAGAAATTACCCATAAGCGCCGTCTTTCTGCTCTTGGTCCAGGTGGTTTGACTCGTGAACGTGCGGGTTTTGAAGTCCGTGACGTACATCCTACGCATTATGGTCGTATTTGTCCGATTGAAACACCAGAAGGCCCCAATATTGGTCTGATTAACTCCTTAGCAACATTTGCGCGAGTTAACAAATATGGCTTTATTGAAAGCCCATATCGAAAAATTATTGATGGAAAAGTCACAAAAGAAGTTATTTATCTTTCAGCGATGGAAGAAGCAAAGCATTATGTCGCTCAGGCTAATTCTTCATTAGATAACGAAGGTCGTTTTATAGAAGAGTTTGTTGTTTGCCGTCATGCTGGTGAAGTTTTAATGGCGCCGCGTGATCATGTTGATTTGATGGATGTTTCACCAAAACAGTTGGTTTCAGTTGCAGCAGCGCTTATTCCTTTTTTGGAAAATGATGATGCGAATCGTGCGCTTATGGGATCGAACATGCAGCGTCAAGCAGTTCCTCTTGTACGCGCTGAAGCGCCATTTGTTGGGACGGGAATGGAATCTATTGTTGCGCGCGATTCAGGAGCTGCTGTGAGTGCAAAACGTAGTGGTGTTGTTGATCAAGTCGATGCTACCCGTATTGTTATCCGTGCAACAGAAGATTTAGATCCTTCAAAATCAGGCGTTGATATTTACCGCTTACAGAAATTTCAGCGTTCTAATCAGTCCACTTGTATTAATCAGCGTCCTCTTGTACATGTCGGTGATAGGGTAGAGAAAGGTGATATCATTGCAGATGGTCCATCCACGGATCTTGGTGATTTGGCTCTTGGGCGGAATGTTCTCGTAGCCTTTATGCCTTGGAATGGATACAATTATGAAGATTCTATTTTGTTATCCGAGCGCATTGTTGCTGATGATGTGTTTACTTCAATTCATATCGAGGAATTTGAAGTTGCGGCACGCGATACAAAACTTGGACCTGAGGAAATTACGCGCGACATTCCTAATGTTGCGGAAGAAGCGTTAAGAAATCTTGATGAAGCTGGCATTATTTATATTGGTGCTGAAGTTCAACCAGGTGATATTTTAGTTGGAAAGATTACCCCGAAAGGTGAAAGTCCCATGACGCCGGAAGAAAAGCTTCTGCGTGCAATTTTTGGGGAAAAGGCATCCGATGTTCGTGATACTTCTATGCGTATGCCTCCTGGGACTTTTGGTACTGTTGTTGAAGTTCGCGTTTTTAATCGCCATGGCGTGGAAAAAGATGAACGTGCGATGGCAATTGAGCGTGAAGAAATTGAGCGTTTAGCAAAAGACCGTGATGATGAACAGTCTATTCTTGATCGCAATGTTTATGCGCGCCTCACCGATATGTTGACAGGTAAAGTTGCTGTAGAAGGTCCGAAAGGCTTTTCGGGTAGTAAAAAGCTTGATAGTACAGTAATGGGGCATTATCCGCGATCCCAGTGGTGGCAATTTGCTGTTGAGGATGAAAAGCTTCAAAATGAAATTGAAGCTTTGCGCAAGCAATATGATGAATCAAAAGAAGCATTACAACGTCGCTTTATGGATAAGGTTGAAAAGGTCCAAAGAGGTGATGAAATGCCTCCTGGTGTCATGAAAATGGTGAAAGTTTTTGTGGCTGTGAAGCGCAAAATCCAACCAGGTGACAAGATGGCGGGACGTCACGGGAATAAGGGTGTTGTTTCACGTATTCTTCCCGTAGAGGATATGCCATTTCTTGAAGATGGGACCCATGCTGATATCGTCTTGAATCCGCTGGGTGTGCCTAGTCGTATGAATGTTGGACAAATTCTTGAAACGCATCTTGGTTGGGCATGTGCGGGGATGGGCAAGAAGATTGGTGCTTTGTTAGAGTTATATCAAGAGACTGGGGATATATTGCCGTTGCGTCAGCGTATTGAAAATCTTATGCCTGATGATAATCATAATGAACCAGTTCGTCAGTATGATAATGAAAGCCTTTACAAATTGGCATTGCAGATGAAGAAAGGGGTTTCAATTGCAACGCCTGTTTTTGATGGAGCACATGAGTCTGATATTAACATGATGCTGGAAGACGCAGGCTTAGATAGTTCAGGGCAGGTTACGCTTTATGATGGTCGTACTGGGGAGCCTTTTGATCGTCCAGTAACGGTGGGATATATTTACATGTTGAAATTGCATCACCTTGTTGATGATAAGATTCATGCGCGTTCTATTGGTCCCTATTCACTTGTTACGCAGCAGCCATTAGGAGGTAAGGCACAATTTGGTGGTCAGCGTTTTGGTGAAATGGAGGTATGGGCGCTTGAAGCTTATGGTGCTGCATACACTTTGCAGGAGATGCTAACAGTAAAATCAGATGATGTGGCTGGTCGAACAAAAGTCTATGAGGCAATTGTGCGTGGTGATGATACATTTGAGGCAGGTATACCCGAAAGCTTTAATGTGTTGGTAAAAGAAATGCGCTCACTTGCTCTTAATGTGGAGCTTGATGATGCGCGTGAACTTATTGCACAGCGGGCATTGTCTGATACGGCAGAATAATAATTCAAGGAGCGCACTAGAAAAGGGCTGCGCTCTTATTACTTTAAGAGGCTCAATAACCTTATTAAGGCTATACAGGTCATTTTTAAAAGTAAATGTATTTTAAAGAAGATCTGTTATAAAATAAATGAGATATTACAACAGGTTCTAAGAATCTTTGAAGGAGAACAGCATGAACCACGAGGTCATGAATCTTTTCAATCCTCAAGCGCCAGCGCAGACATTTGACTCTATTCGTATTTCTATTGCGAGTCCTGAGAAAATTTTGTCCTGGTCGTATGGTGAGATTAAGAAGCCTGAGACTATTAATTATCGGACTTTTAAACCAGAACGTGATGGTCTTTTTTGTGCACGTATATTTGGCCCTATTAAGGACTATGAATGTCTATGTGGCAAATATAAACGCATGAAGTATAAGGGCATTATTTGTGAAAAATGTGGTGTAGAGGTTACTCTTTCGCGCGTACGTCGTGAGCGTATGGGGCATATTGAACTTGCGGCACCCGTTGCGCATATATGGTTTCTTAAATCATTACCAGGCCGTATTTCTACACTTTTAGATTTAACTTTAAAAGATATTGAACGGGTTCTTTATTTTGAGAATTATATTGTAACCGAACCAGGGTTAACATCTCTTAAGCTCCATCAGCTTCTTTCTGAAGAAGAATATATGCTTGCTATTGATGAATTTGGAGAAGATCAGTTTACAGCTATGATTGGCGCTGAAGCTATTTACGAGCTTTTAGCTAGTATGGAGTTAGATAAAATCGCTAATGATTTGCGTCTTGAATTAGCTGAAACAACTTCAGAGTTAAAGCAGAAAAAATTGATTAAACGACTTAAAATCGTTGAAAATTTTCTTGAATCTGGAAATAAGCCAGAGTGGATGATTATGAAAACAATTCCGGTTATTCCACCGGATTTGCGTCCATTGGTTCCGCTTGATGGTGGGCGTTTTGCGACATCAGATCTGAATGATCTTTATCGGCGTGTTATCAATCGTAATAACCGCTTGAAGCGGCTGATTGAATTGCGAGCTCCTGGAATTATCGTACGCAATGAAAAGCGTATGGTACAAGAAGCTGTTGATGCATTGTTTGATAATGGACGGCGTGGGCGTGTGATTACTGGAGCCAATAAACGTCCTCTTAAGTCTTTATCAGATATGTTGAAGGGCAAGCAAGGGCGTTTTCGTCAGAACTTACTTGGGAAGCGTGTTGATTACTCGGGGCGTTCTGTTATCGTGACGGGTCCTGAATTAAAATTACATCAATGTGGTCTTCCCAAAAAAATGGCTCTTGAATTATTTAAGCCTTTTATTTATGCGCGGCTTGATGCAAAAGGCTATTCATCAACGGTAAAGCAGGCAAAGAAGCTTGTTGAAAAAGAACATCCAGAAGTTTGGGATATCTTGGATGAGGTTATTCGTGAACACCCTGTTTTGCTCAATCGTGCACCAACATTGCACCGTTTGGGAATTCAAGCTTTTGAGCCTATCTTGATTGAGGGAAAAGCTATACAGCTACATCCATTGGTGTGTACTGCTTTTAATGCGGATTTTGATGGTGATCAGATGGCGGTTCATGTTCCGCTTTCTCTTGAAGCACAACTTGAAGCCCGTGTTTTGATGATGTCCACCAATAATATTCTTCATCCGGCCAATGGTGCTCCCATTATTGTTCCCTCACAGGATATGGTTCTTGGTCTTTATTATCTTTCAATTGTTTCTGAAAAAGAACCAGGTGAAGGAATGGCCTTTTCTGATATAGGTGAGCTTCATTATGCCTTGGAAAATAAGGTTATAACGCTTCATACGAAGATTAAAGGCCGTGTTAAGAATATGGGGAAGGATGGAAAAGAAGTCTCTAAACTTTATGATACGACACCTGGTCGTTTGATTATCGGTGAGCTTTTGCCAAAAAGTGCGGATATCTCATTTGATATTGTCAATCAAGAGATGACGAAAAAGAACATTTCTAAAATGATTGATCATGTTTATCGGCACTGTGGACAAAAAGAGACGGTTATTTTTTGTGACCGTATTATGCAGCTTGGCTTTTCTTATGCTTGTCGTGCAGGAATTTCATTCGGTAAGGACGATATGGTTATTCCTGATAGTAAGTCGCGTTTAGTCGCAGAAACAGAAGCTTTGGCTAAGGAGTACGAACAGCAATATAATGATGGTTTGATTACACAAGGTGAAAAATACAATAAGGTTGTAGATGCTTGGGGTAAATGTACAGATCGCGTCGCAGATGAAATGATGAAACGTATTCAAGCTGTGGATTTTGATCCTAAAACAGGTCGTCAACGGCCGATGAATTCTATCTATATGATGTCGCACTCTGGTGCTCGTGGTTCTGCTAACCAGATGAGACAATTGGCCGGTATGCGTGGATTAATGGCAAAACCATCGGGTGAAATTATTGAAACACCCATTATTTCAAATTTTAAAGAAGGTCTAACTGTTAATGAATACTTCAATTCCACGCATGGTGCACGTAAAGGACTTGCTGATACTGCGTTAAAGACGGCGAACTCTGGTTATTTAACACGGCGTCTTGTTGATGTTGCACAGGATGCTATTATTTCAGCAGTTGATTGTGGTACCGCAAAAGGGCTTACCATGCAGCCGATTGTTGATGCAGGACAAATTGTTGCCTCCCTTGGGCAAAGAATTCTTGGTCGTACAGCGCTTGTTGATATTCTACATCCTGTCTCTGGAGAGGTTATCCTTGAAGGTGGAGCAATGATTGAGGAAGCTGATGTCGCGAAGATTGAAGCAGCTGGGATTCAATCTGTTCAAATTCGTTCTGCATTAACATGTGAAACACGTCTTGGTGTTTGTGCAAAATGCTATGGTCGTGATTTGGCGCGTGGAACACCTGTTAATCAGGGAGAAGCGGTTGGTGTTATTGCTGCTCAATCCATTGGTGAGCCGGGAACACAGCTTACTATGCGTACTTTTCACTTAGGAGGAACTGCGCAGGTTGTTGATTCATCGTATTTAGAGGCATCTTATGAAGGTAAGGTGGAGATTCGTAATCGTAATGTAGTTCGTAACTCTGAAGGCCATTTGGTTGTTATGGGGCGTAATATGGCTATCCTTATCAAGGATGAGTTAGGAAAAGAGCGCGTTGTACATCGTGTTAGCTATGGTGCTCATATTTTTGTTGATGATGGTGATGTGGTTAAACGTGGCCAACGTATAGCAGAATGGGATCCTTATACACGTCCAATTTTAACGGAAGTTGAAGGCTATGTGGGTTTTGAAGATATGATTGATGGTTTATCTGTCACTGAAACAGCTGATGAATCTACGGGTATTACGAAGCGTTTGGTGATTGATTGGCGCGCTAATCCACGTGGTGCGGATCTTAAACCAGCTATTATTATTCACACGGATAAAGAAGGTGAATCCATTGCTAAATTGTATAAGGGAGGTGAAGCCCGTTATATGATGTCAGTGGAAACTATTCTTTCTGTTGAGCTTGGTGCTCATGTTAAGGCTGGTGATGTTATTGCTCGTTTGCCAATGGAAAGTGCCAAGACGAAAGATATTACGGGTGGTCTTCCTCGTGTGGCTGAGCTTTTTGAAGCGCGTCGTCCAAAGGATCATGCGATTATTGCTGAAGTTAGTGGTACAATTCGATTTGGCCGTGGTTATAAGAATAAACGTCGTATCATTATTGAACCAAATGATAAAACTCTTGAGGCAGTAGAATACTTGATTCCAAAAGGTAAGTTGTTCCACTTCCAAGAAGGCGATCAAATTGAAAAGGGAGATTATATCCTTGATGGTAATCCAGCACCTCATGACATCTTGGCGATTAAGGGGGTTGAAGCTTTGGCATCTTATCTTGTTAATGAGATTCAGGAGGTTTATCGTCTGCAGGGAGTTCTTATTAATGATAAGCACATTGAAGTGATTGTTCGTCAAATGTTGCAAAAAGTTGAAATTACTGAATCTGGAGATTCTGGTTATATTCCAGGTGATAATGTTGATCGTATTGAACTTGATGAAATCAATGATAATTTGATTGCAGAAGGGAAGAAACCTGCATCTGGTAATCCCATTCTTCTTGGAATTACAAAAGCTTCTCTTCAAACACCTTCTTTCATTTCGGCGGCATCGTTTCAGGAAACAACACGTGTTCTTACTGAAGCAGCAGTTTCTGGTAAAATTGATACTTTGCAAGGACTTAAAGAGAACGTTATTGTCGGTCGTCTTATTCCAGCAGGTACGGGTGGTACAATTTCTCAAATCCGTCGTATTGCTGCAGTTCGTGATGATTTGATTGTAGATGAGCAGCGTAAGTCTAGTAATAACGAAGTGGCTAAGGCTATGTTGACAAATATGACAACTGGGGCCGTTACTGAATAATTTAAATACAACACCACATAATATAAAAACGTCTGAATAGAAAGTTCAGACGTTTTTTATTTCGAAATGCAGAAGTTGTATATTTTCTTGAAAAATATCAAAAATTATAAGGCGATAGTTATTTTAAACATCTTTAGTAGCTTATTATTTTGTAATGATGCTTATCTTTTTTGTTACTTTATTTTAAAGTTTCTTAATTTCTAAAAGCAGTATAGAATTTTTCCAAAATATGTGAAACTCAAAAATCATATTCAAGGAAAAGAGTTGATTATCTACAAATCAAATAAGATTGATTTTGAACTTTAGGAAAATTTTTGATTGATATCTTCTATAAAAATTTAAAAGGACTTATGATGAAAGATCAAGAGTCTTTTCTATAATCTAAAAAATAATTGATTCTCTACTATACAATGTTTGTGAATGTATTTTCTTCTAAATTAGAATGCAGAAAAGTAGAGATTAAGGTGCTCACTAAGTTTTATAAAAAATAGACATATTTCTTATAACAATGTGATCTATGCAGACAGAATAATAAAATGTACGAATATTATTCAATTGGAAAATTAACACGTGAGTTTTCAATAATAGCTCGAACTTTGCTATGAAGAAGAGGGACTTCTTATCCCTTTTCGGTGTGGAAGTACACGGCTTTATACATAAACGGATCGTCATAAGTTAAAACAAATCCTGTATGCTAACAGAGTAAAATTTTCGTTGTCTGAAATATCTGATATGTTGACAATGGTTGGAAAACCACCTGATGATGAGAAAAAGCTTAAGAAATTAATTGCAGGAATTCATAAAAAACAAACTGATTTAAAGCAGATGCAGCATGATGTTGATGATCTTCTACAGGATTTAGAACGAATTGAAGAGAGTTTTTTTGAGAGCTTAGCGGAGTTGGGGGGTAGTCATTGATTATAAATTTATTTTGTCTTCTTTTAGACTAATTTCTTTCTCTTAAAAGAGATAGATTATACCGTCTCTAAGGGGAATATTTACCACTGCGTGAAATGTGTAAGTCATTTAAAGAAATAGAGTGTTTGAAAAAGCTGCAAAGGTATTTTCGCAGTATATTATTCTTGATAAGAAAAAACTATTTTTCATAAAGAAAGTAAAAACAATGACAGTTTCTCCTATGAGTGTTTTTCAATCTATATTGTCACGAAAGTCAATTCGCGCTTTTACTGATCAGCCAGTTAGTTTGGAAACAATCAAAGAAATCTTAAAACTTGCAGCACGTGCACCATCTGGAACAAATATTCAGCCATGGCAAGTAATTGTGCTTACAGGAAGTGTATTACAGAAAGTAGGGCAAGAGCTTTCACAACTTGTGCTTTCAGGTGTAAAAGGAGAGCGTGAATATAGTTATTATCCACGTCAGTGGCGTGAGCCCTATATTTCAAGGCGTCGAAAAGTTGGTTTGGATCTTTATCAGAGTCTTGGAATTCAAAAAGGTGATGAAGAAAAAATACTTCATCAAAAGGCGCGAAATTTTTTATTTTTTGATGCACCTGTAGGACTCTTATTTACAATGGATCACGACATGGAAATGGGGAGTTGGCTTGATTTGGGTATGTTTATGCAGACCATTATGTTAGCTGCACGTGGATTTGGATTAGATACCTGTCCTCAAGCTGCTTTTGCTGATTATCATAAACAGATTCGTACGCTTTTATCTATTCCTTCTGATCGCCATATTATCTGTGGTATGGCACTTGGTTATCGCGATATGAGTGCTCCAGAAAACAATTTTGAGACAGAACGAGAATCGTTAGAAAAATTTGTACGTTTCATTGAAACATACCCATAAAATATTTTATACAATTAAGCATATGTTTTGAAGAACTTAGTGCATTATGAAAAATATTTCCGATAAGATTTCTCATCCTTATTGAATTTTAATATTGCATATTAACACTTATTTTACTACGTTTGGAACATTGGGAGTGGTGACTCTAGGGGCATTGTCCGTTTTAAAGGTTGGCTAATGGAAAACACTATAGAAAGAAAGTGTTGGGTGGTAGCAAGACGAGCGACATTCGTGTTTATTGTTGTCATTTTTTTAGTTTATCTCGCAATTTGATTTTAAACGGAAGAAACGTTATGAAAAAGCATATATGCTCAAGCTGTACTATAGTTTAAGGTGATACGTGTTTCTATCTGTTTTTGAACTTTTTAAAATTGGGATTGGTCCTTCTAGCTCACATACGATGGGACCAATGACTGCTGCTAATATGTTTTTGCAAAAGATAGGAGATTTTTCTCAGTCGTCTGATGTTCAAGTTTCTCGTATACGTGTTTATCTTTATGGTTCTTTAGCTTTCACGGGTATTGGTCATGCAACAGATAGAGCTATCATATTAGGACTTTTAGGAGAAAAAGCTTCTACTGTTGATCCTGATAGCATGGGGTTTTTGTTAGAAAAAGTTATACGTGAAAAAAAAGTGCAACCAGAAGGTCATCCCGCTTATCAGTTTGATGTGCAACGTGATCTTATTTTTGAACGAAAGCAAATCCTCCCTGGACATACAAATGGACTAGCCTTTGAAGGACTTGATACTGATGGGAATGTTCTGTTGCGGCAGATTTATTATTCTATCGGTGGTGGCTTTGTTGTGACTGAGGATGAATTAAGCCATATGAATGATAATATACAACCAGAAGCATTTGAGGTACCATATCCATTCGATTCTGCTTGTACAATGTTATCAATGGCAGAAAAATCAGGGCTTTCAATTGCTGAAATGAAGCGCTTAAATGAAGAAACAAAGATAGAGCGTTCTTCTCTTGATGTAGGGCTTGATGAAATTTTTTCAGCGATGACAAATTGCATTGATAGAGGTCTTTCACAAGAAGGTGAGTTGCCTGGTGGATTGCGTGTTTTAAGGCGCGCTAAAAAGCTGCATGAAACGCTTTTGGAAAAACAAAAGAAAAATTACAATTATCCACTTTGGGCAAATGATTGGCTTTCGGTATATGCTATAGCAGTCAATGAGGAAAATGCAGCAGGTGGTCGTGTTGTTACAGCACCAACAAATGGAGCAGCCGGTGTCGTCCCAGCCGTTTTGCGTTATTATCTTCAGTTTAATGATGATTCAGATCGAGAGGGAATACATAATTTTCTATTAACGGCAGCAGCTATAGGTGGTGTTATTAAACATAATGCCTCTATTTCTGGTGCAGAAGTTGGGTGTCAAGGTGAAGTTGGAACGGCATCTTCAATGGCCGCAGCAGGGTTGACCGCAGCGTTAGGTGGAACACCAGCTCAAATTGAAAATGCGGCAGAAATTGCGCTTGAACATCACTTGGGAATGACATGTGATCCTGTTGCAGGTCTTGTACAAGTGCCTTGTATTGAGCGTAATGCAATGGGAGCTGTTAAGGCGGTAACGGCTTCTTCTCTTGCATTATATGGTAATGGAGATCATTTTGTTTCTCTTGATGCTTGTATAGAAACAATGCGCCAGACTGGTCATGATATGAGTGAACGCTATAAAGAGACAAGTAAAGGTGGTCTTGCAGTCAATGCGATATCTTGTTAAGAGCTGGAACATTTTTCAATCCATAACTGGACTTTTTGGAGAGAGATCGTATTTCCTAATAAAGCTTATGTTTTTTGTTCCTTATAAATCAAAATTCCGCTTTAATGCAGCAGTAGTTTGAAATAAATCTGAGATGATTCAGTGTTTTCTTAACGAATAATAGCTTTTTCATGCAAGCTTGGAGGCGAGAGTGTTCTACATCTGTTTGATTTGTCTCTAAAATAGGAAAAAAGTGTAATTTGGAAAAAATAAGAAAGCGTAAAGTAAAATTAGTGATCAATCTGCCATTATTTTTAGCTGGGTTTTATGGCTTTAAAAAGTTTCCATAGCCATATATCTTTTAAGTAATGGAAGATTATGCCTGAGTATCCAAGGAAAATTTGTTTTAAGTCTGAATAATTATGATGAAGAAAGTAGAATTTTAAAGGTTTTAATTTTTTAAAAGTGAAGTTTTTTTTCTACCTAGTATGGTAAAAAATGCCTTGAAAAAAAACACTAATTTACAATAATTAAGAGATATATTGGAAATATCTTTTTTATTTATAAATTTTGTACCGACAAAAAAATTAAAATAAATAATAACGTATACATTAAGAAATATTTATAAAAATTCTCATGAGAATAGAATGCACACGATAGAACATTATCGTGTTACGCGTTCGTGAGTTCGTTTTAAAAAAATATCTCTCAGGTGCCCCCAAGCTCATTTCGCGATGGCACCTGTGAATGATATAACGGTAAATCCATTGAGCTGTCTCCATCTTTATGCTTAATAAAAAGAAGTACGCTGGCATGGTTACACACTTTGCCAGAACCCCCCTCTGTACAGGGGGACTAAAGCACTTGGCATTTGAAACGGTTCATTATAGGCATTTTTAGTCTTTTTGGTACAGTTTCACGCTACACACTAATCTCGCTCATAACATGCAAGAGACGGTTTTGATTGATTCAACATAAACAGATTTTAAATGAGAGAATCTTACGATATTCGAGATTCTCATCTAACATACAAAATAATTAATTATCTTTATAAATCAGTATCTTGCATATGAATAATATAATGTAAGTTTTCCATGAATGGTATAAAATCTATAGAGTATTAGCATCTTTATTTATAAAGGGAGAAAACCAGCAATATCATCCTTTTTTTCAACGTTCAATATTACAAAAGATCCTAGTACTTGAAATGATTCATAAGGGATACTTTGATTCCTTTTGTAAATGGTTTATATGTCAATTTTGTTCGTGATGAGCAAGCGAGCGATTTTGACTGATTCAATATAAGAAGTAAAATAAGAGTATTTTACGAAAATCTCTTGTTCAATATGCAAAAAATAAATTATAATTATAAATTAAAATCTTATGGGAATCGTTATCATAATATTTAATCTGATAATTTATTTACGTTTTTTCATCGATAGTATTTGTATTTTCCAATTTTCTGTGCCTGTTGACATAAATACAAGTAAGAGAAGTGAGATTGTTTTTTTTTACAGCGTTTATGTTGTATAGGGAGCGTTATTAAGAGGGATTTTCTTTATTGAACTTTTACAATAATCCCACCAAATGATAAGCTTTCATCTAATGAAGCTATTCATTTTTTCCAGAAAGATATCAAGGATAATTTTTTATATTAAATCCAAAAGTGGAAAAATATTGGGTATTTTTATGTCCTTAACAATGTTTTATTGAAAGCTTGGAGATATTGGATAGTTGGAAAAGCTGTCAGAAAATTCAACAATTTAAGAAAAAAGTATGTTTATCAAAAGGTTTTCTAAGGTTGTAGATAATGGTTAATAATAAAATAATTTTTTAGAGAGGGTCTGTAGAATTAAATATTTGTTGCTCCTAAACGGATTTTAATAGGCACATTACCAGTTTGGCTCGCAACGCGTAAATGAATGCGTACAGGAGGCATTATGAGACGACGGTTGCGCATTGTTTGGCAAATGAGAAGGTTAACAAGAGACTGTGTATCTAATGCAGTAGAATTATATTTTAAACCAGTAAGTTTTGCGGCAGCATCGTGAAGAGGACGCAATGAAAGGAGGGATGATTGCTTCAATAAAATTTCTTTTTTATGGAATGAAGCAAAAGCATTATCTGTCATAATACTATCCTTAACGCAGAATTCAAAAATTTTTAGTAGGCTACAGTATAGCAGTTAAAATTTGCTTTCTTTAATGTAGAGCAAGCGTCAAATGCAGCTTTTTTTGATTGAAACCCTGTAAAGCGCGCTCGGTAATAACGCCGCCCATTTTTTTCAAACAGTTGCATGTGTGAAGATGCGTGCTTTAAAGTAGAAAAAGCTATATTTTTTGCTTTTAAAAGTAGAGTTTTTGCTTGTTCTTCACTAGGAAGAGAACCAATTTGGATAGCCCATCCGGCATTTTCGGACAAAGAGACTGTTACAATTTTATGAGTCTCAGCCGGTATAGTTTTTTGAGGATTCGGTATTGGTATAATTACCTTATTGACAGCCGTTATTGCGATATTGGAGTTTTTAGGTTGTTCTGCAAATGCTGTCAACATAGTCGAAATTTCATCGTCAAAATTACTTGAATCAGCTTTAATGGTCGGTATAGGAGTATTGGCCCCAGTGGGTAAGTGATAGCGTACAGAAGCTATTAAACGTTCACCACTTTTCATTTGGCTTGCTTTGGGCAAATATTGATTCAATAAGCTAGCCATATGCTCGTCACGTGCAGTAGATGATTTACCTCCCATAACAACAGCGACAATAGAGCGCCCCTCAAGACGCATCGAAGTTGCTAAATTAGAACCTGACATTTGTGTGTAGCCTGTTTTAATTCCATCGACACCTTTCATTATTTTAACAAGTTTATTGTGGCTGTTAATTTTATGTCCACGGAAATTAAAACTTTTTGTTTTGAACAATTTATATTGTTTGGGAAAATGTTTACGTAAAGCTAATGACAAAGTCGCTATATCTCGTGCTGTAGAATAATTGTGCACATCCGGAAGTCCTGAAGCATTTGCAAAATGTGTATGTTTCATGCCAAGTTTACGAGCTTTTACTGTCATCATTTGAGCGAATTTTTTTTCACTACCTCCAAGATATTCTGCAATGGCAGCAGCAACATCATTTGCGGATCTTGTAATGAGTGCTTTAGCTGCTGATTCTGCAGAAATTGTTTGGCCTGCTTTAAATCCAATTTTTGTCGGTGGACGCATTGCTGCATAATGTGAAACAGGAATTGGTGTATTTGGTGTCACACGACGCATCTGCATAGCTTCAAAGAGTAAGTACAATGTCATCATTTTTGTTAAAGAAGCAGGATAACGTTTCAGTGTTGCATTGGCTTGAAATAAAGTTTTTCCCGTAGTAGCATCTATAACAATAGCCGCATACTTATCAGGATAGGCGCCTTGAGGTGTGGCGGATGCCCAACAGTAAGAAAAAGCTAACATAACAAAAGAAATTGCTATTGTTTTACAGTAGCGCATAATTTTTTGATAATTAATATACACTTGCAGTATCCTATTTCTCCATTTATCCTAAAAAACTTCTATAAAGCTTCCTTTTCTGTAATTTATTGATGCAGTTTAGACGAATGGTATTACTAATTTGTTTACAGAAGTTATTTTATGAGTGAGTGATTGAAGTCTAACCATAGAGGGAAATTTTTTTCTAATACAAACAGGTATTGCAATAGTTATGAAAGAATTTAAAATTAATAAAAATGTGCTGCATGGAAAACGATAATGGGACAGATGCTCATAATAAACTCTATAGCTCATATTATGCATAATGAAAAGGGCAAGAATTGGGATGAAGGTAGGCATGGTGCGGTTATAATGCCTAAGGCTAGAGAAAAACTCGAAAAACCTAAATTATGTCGAGTTTTTTTGCTTAATGATGATTACACACCTATGGATTTTGTTGTTTTCGTTTTGAAGAACTTTTTTAAAAAAAGTTTCGAAGAGGCAACGCGGATAATGTTAAATGTTCATCACAATGGGATAGGAGAATGTGGGACTTACACTTATGAAGTCGCTGAAATGAAAATATTACAAGTGAGGGAATGTGCGCGTCAAAATGAACATCCGTTACAATGTGTAATGGAATGGAAGTGAGGAGCTATGCCATCTTTTACACCTAGTCTTGAAGAGGTTTTGCATCGTGCATTAACAATTGCTACTCAAGCACGGCATGAATATGCAACACTAGAGCATCTTCTACTTGCGCTGTTAGATGATGCCGATGCAAATTCCGTTATTCAGGCTTGCCAAGTAGATGTGGAGGAATTGCGAGAGCGCTTAACCAATTATCTTCGCTCAGAGTTAGATGAACAGATTAGAGCTGATGAGGATACAAAGCCTACAGCTTTTTTCCAGCGTGTTATCCAACGTGCGGTGATTCATGCACAATCAGCTGGAAAAGATGAAGTATCGGGGGCAAATGTTCTTGTTGCAATTTTTTCTGAACGTGAAAGCCATGCAGCATATTTTCTTCAAGAGATGGGAATGACACGCTACGATGCTGTACGTTTTATTTCACAGGGTGTCACGCGTGATGATGGGTTATCCATGTTACTTGAAGGACTTGAAGAGCAATTAGATCAGCAGATTTCGGATAATGGTGAAAGAGGAACAAGTGCTTTAACGAATTATTGTGTTGATCTCAATTGTAAAGCACGTAATGGAAAAATTGATTTATTAATTGGCCGTGAAATAGAAATTTCACGCATGATACAGATTTTATGTCGAAGGTCAAAAAACAATCCGCTTTTGGTTGGTGATCCTGGAGTAGGGAAAACAGCTATAATTGAGGGGTTGGCAAAGCGTATTGTTGATGGGCAAGTGCCTGAAGTTTTATCAAATGCAACAATATTTTCTCTTGATATGGGGGGACTTGTTGCAGGTACACGTTATCGCGGTGATTTTGAAGAACGCTTAAAACAAGTTATTAAAGAGTTTGAGCTGTATCCAGATGCTATTTTATTTATTGATGAAATTCATACCTTAATTGGAGCAGGAGCGACATTAGGGGGAAATATGGATGCAGCAAATCTTTTGAAACCTGTGTTATCTTCTGGAACTATGCGATGTATTGGTTCGACGACTTACAGAGAATATCGCAAATTCTTTGAACAAGATCGTGCTTTAGAGCGTCGTTTTCAGAAGATTGATATTAATGAACCTTCTGTTACAGATGCGATTAAGATTTTGCAGGGGATGAAGCCTTACTTTGAAGATTTTCATCAGATTAAATACACAGATCAGGCGATGAAGGCATCTGTAGAATTATCTTCACGTTATATAATTGACCGTAGGTTACCTGACAAAGCAATTGATATTATTGATGAAAGTGGCGCAGCGCAAAAGCTTTTGCCACAAAAACAACGCAAGAAGAGTATAGGTGTTAAAGAAATTGAAGCGACTGTTGCTACAATTGCAAGAATTCCATCAAAAACAGTTTCCCGGAATGATCAGAAGATACTGAGTAAGCTTGAAAGAGAACTCAAACATGTTGTTTATGGTCAAGATCAGGCAATTTCCGTCTTAGTTTCATCCATAAAATTGGCGCGAGCAGGTTTACGCGAACCGGATAAACCAATAGGAAGTTATTTATTTTCAGGACCAACAGGTGTAGGAAAAACTGAAGTTGCAAAACAGCTTGCATCATCTTTAGGCATTGAATTATTGCGTTTTGATATGTCAGAATATATGGAACGGCATACGGTAGCACGTTTAATCGGAGCACCTCCAGGTTATATAGGGTTTGATCAAGGAGGTCTCCTTACAGATGCCGTTGATCAGAAACCTCACGCAGTTCTATTGCTAGATGAGATTGAGAAAGCGCATCCAGAGTTATTTAATATTTTATTGCAGGTAATGGATTATGGTAGATTAACAGACCATAATGGTAAGAAAATTGATTTCCGCAATGTTATTTTGATTATGACAACCAATGCTGGTGCTTCAGATATGGCAAAATCAGCTATTGGATTTGGGAAAGTACATCGTGATGGTGAGGATATAGAAGCAATCAATCGGTTATTTACACCAGAATTTCGTAATCGGTTAGATGCAATTATTCCGTTTGCACCTTTATCTCATTTAATCATCAATCAGATAGTGCAAAAATTTATTTTTCAGCTTGAAGCACAATTAGCTGATCGGGGAATTTGTTTTGAATTAAGCCCTTCTGCAACTTTATGGCTTTCTAATAAAGGATATGATTCTCAGATGGGAGCACGCCCATTAGGGCGTGTTATACAAGAATATATTAAAAAGCCATTAGCTGATGAAATTTTATTTGGAAAGTTACGCAATGGTGGTACCGTTCGCGTATTGACACAAAAATCAAATGGTAAAAAAGAAAGCTTACAGTTAGAAATTTCATCTTCCGATATATCTGTAAGTTCAAAGAAAAGTAAAATGGAAAACTTTACAAAAAAACGTGTAGGAAAAAAAAGCACAACAACTTAAGAGTGTGTTATAAAGCTGCACGAATTTTTTTTGCATTCTCTTCAAGTATTTCTGGAGGCGTTACCATATCATTATGAGGGGTAAGCTCTATTCCCTCCATACGTGGTATAATATGAAAATGAAGGTGATAGACGGTTTGTTGACTAGCTGCTTCATTAAATTGCATGACAGTTATGCCATCTGCTTGAAAGGCTTTTTTGACAGCATTTGCAATTTTTTGAACAGCTTTAATAACAGGAAATAATGTTTCAGGATCTGCATCAAGTAAGTTTCTAGAGCCTTTTTTAGGAATGACCAGCGTATGACCTGGTGCCTGTGGCATGATATCCATAAATCCAATAACATCATCATCTTCGTAGACCCGAACAGAAGGGATTTCATTGCGAATCAATTTAGCAAAAATATTGTTATTGTCATAAGCTTGTTTCATACAAATATTTCCTTTTATCGTAAGTTTAAGATTCTAATTTAAAAACGAAAAAATGCAAGGTTTATCAGAGTGTAAGACAAAGAAGTATTTTGACTTCAGTTATATTTAGGATAATGCACTGTCTTAATGAAGGTTTAGATTTCTATGATGGCTTCAACTTCTACAGGAACATCCATAGGAAGAGAGGCAACACCAATAGCAGAACGGGCGTGTTTTCCAATTTCACCAAGGATATTGACGAATAAATTAGAAGCTCCATTGGCAACAAAAGGAATATCGGTAAAATGAGAATCTACAGCCACAAAAACAGTAATTTTGACCACACGTTTTATTTTATTTAAGTCACCCAGAGTTGCCTTGAGTTGCGCGAGAATATTGAGAGCGCAAGCTTCAGATGCTTTTTGGGCTTGTTCGGTATTCACAGTTGCACCAACTTTACCGATGGCTATTGGTTTTCCATTAATAAGAGGGAGTTGTCCAGAAATAAAGAGTTGATTGCCACTTTGTGAAGTGGTGATGTAATTGGCAAGGGGGGAGATTACTTCAGGAAGAGTGATTCCGAATTTTTCTAAGTTTTTTTCAATCATATTGGTCATAATTTTAACTCCATAGCTGCTCTATAATATATTCATTGCATAATCTATTTTTTGATTTAAGAAAATGTGTGGTTAATTGAGAAATTAACCTTTTTTGCCTTATTGTATGATGTTATGCAACGGGGATAAAGTTCGGAAGTTGGGAATGATTAGATCATTATTTATAATAATTTTATATATTGTTTTTTTATGTACTGCGAGAGCTGAAGAGCGCATTTTTATTGTGCCTCATCGAGCAATTTATGATTTTCATCTCGATAGTGTTTCTCATGAAATGACAATTTCTGCGATGTCAGGACGAATGGTTTACGAGCTTACTGGTTCGGCATGCCAAGGCTATAGCACACGTTTTCGTTTCATTAGCCGTGTTCACATTGAAGATATGCCAGTACGTTTGACGGATCAACAGACGACGAGTTATGAAACAGGAGACAGCCGTACATTTCGTTTTAATATTACAGATCAAGAGGGAGAAGAGGTTGTGCATCGTGCCGAGGGGGTTGCGGAGCGTACGCAAGATGGTATCACAGTTACCTTAAAAAAGCCAAAGGAAAAAGAGTATAAGCTTGCAATGGCTGAATTTCCAATGATGCAACTAAAAAATATTATCCGCCATGCAAAAGCAGGAGATCATTTTTACAATGTTACTGTATTTGATGGGACAAATAAAGCAGATAAAGTTATAAAAGAAAGTATCGTCATAGGGGAAAAGAAGACGCTTTTATCTGATAGCGAAACGGAAAAAGTAAGAAAATTGGATGAAGAAGAATATTGGCCTGTTACAATTTCTTATTTTGATGATGGAGAAAATAAAGATGGTTTGCCGGTTTATCGTAGCAGTTTTCTCTTACATGAGAATGGTGTCATGCGTGATCTTCATATAGATTATGGAACTTTTTCAGTGCGTGCAAAATTGAACAGTCTCGAATTCTTGGAACTTGGAAAAGATCTTAATCAATGCGAAAATGCAAATATTAAATGATTAAAGAAAATAACTTGAAAAAGAATCAAATATTAGTATGTTTGCGCTATTCCACACGCGGAGTCTGGGTGTTTGCAAATGATCTGTGAGAAACTTCTAGCAAGCATCCGCCGGTAGCAGGTCTTCCTGCTTTTTCCGCGGAGGTTGAACCGGAAAGGATAAGATTTATGGCACTACCCGATTTTACTATGCACCAGCTTTTAGAAGCCGGTGTGCATTTTGGTCACCAGACTCATCGCTGGAATCCCAAAATGACTCCCTATATTTATGGCCAGCGTAATAATATCCATATTATTGACCTTGCTCAGACCGTTCCACTTTTACACCAAGCACTTAAACTTGTTTCAGATACTGTAGCGCGTGGTGGTCGTATTCTCTTTGTTGGTACGAAACGGCAAGCATCTGACATTATCGCAGATGCGGCGAATCGTTCCGCTCAGTATTACGTTAATGCACGTTGGCTTGGCGGCATGCTCACAAACTGGAAAACGATTTCCAATTCGATCCATCGTTTGCGGAAGCTTGACAAAATTCTTGCTGCTGAAGCGCAAGGCTTTACTAAAAAGGAACGTTTAAATCTTGAACGTGATCGTGAAAAGCTTAATCGTGCGCTTGGTGGTATTAAAGATATGGGTTCTGTTCCAGATCTTATCTTTGTTATCGATACGAATAAAGAAAATATTGCACTCCAAGAAGCAAAGCGTTTAGGTATTCCAGTGATTGCTATTATTGATACCAATTGTGATCCCGATGACGTAACACATCCAATACCAGGTAATGACGATGCTTCACGTGCAATTTCTCTTTATTGCGATCTTTTTGCCCGTGCTGCTCTTGATGGTATTGCACGCCAGCAAGGAGCAATGGGTATCGATTTAGGAGCTCAAGTTGATGCACCTGTGGAGCCTATTTTGGAAGAAAATGCAGTTTCAGAAGTTTCTGAATAATATAAAATGCCTAATTAAGGTACTTTTATTGTCTAAAGAAGAAGTTATAGGCGTGCAGAGGGATTTTGCACGCTTTCACTGTTATAAAATAAAGAGGCAAATATGAGCATTACTGCTGCACAAGTAAAAGAACTTCGAGAACTATCTGGCGCTGGTATGATGGACTGTAAAGCCGCCCTAGCAGAGACCAATGGTGATATGGAAGCTGCTGTTGATTGGCTTCGTAAAAAAGGAATAGCTAAAGCAGATAAAAAGGCTGGTCGTACAGCAGCTGAGGGATTAATCGGAGTCGTATCAAAAGATTCACATGCAGTTTTGGTTGAGATTAATTCTGAAACAGATTTTGTTGCGCGCAATGATGGATTCCAAGACATCGTGCGTAAAGTAGCAACTGCTGCCTTAGATACGCTAGGGGATGTTGAATCTGTTTCTGTTTCTCTTTATCCAGGTTCTGAGAAGACTGTAGAGCTTACGATTAAAGATGCAATTGGTACAATTGGCGAAAATATGACATTTCGTCGTTCCGCTAAATTGTCTGTTGAGAATGGTGTTGTTGCGACTTATATACACAATAGTGTGGCTGATGGGCTTGGAAAACTTGGTGTTTTGGTTGCGATTGAAACAACAGGAAATAAAGAGGCTGCTCTTGCTTTTGGTCGGCAGGTCGCGATGCATATTGCGGCAACCAATCCATTAGCACTTACAGCACAAGATGTTGATGCTGCTGCTGTTGAGCGAGAAAAAGAAATTTTTTCAGATCAAGCACGTCAGTCTGGAAAACCTGAAAATATCATTGAAAAAATGGTAGAAGGACGTATGCGTAAGTTTTTTGAAGAGGTTGTTTTGCTTTCTCAAGCTTTTGTTATGAATCCTGATATAACTGTTGAGGCCGCTTTAAAGGATGCTGAGAAATCAATTGGTGCTCCAGCAAAAATTACAGGCTTTATTCGTTTTGCATTAGGTGAAGGTGTGGAAAAAGAGGAGTCTGATTTTGCTGCAGAGGTTGCTGCTGCTGTAAAAGGCTAGTTATTGCAAACTCTTGAACAGAGATTTAAAGTCATATCGTTGGTTGTAGAATCTCTGAGGGGAACAATGTAATTGTTGAGAGGGCGTCACGTGAAAAAAGTGGTGCCCTTCGTGGTGTCAAAAGCGAAAATAAATGTGCTTTTGGGGAGATTATGAATGGCATTAGCACTTCCGTATAAACGTATTCTTTTAAAGGCTTCTGGTGAAGCTCTTATGGGAGGGCAGAATTTTGGCATTGATGTTTCTGTTGTAGACCGTATTGCCGCTGATATTGCAGAAGTGCGCACAATGGGGATAGAAGTTGCGGTTGTTATCGGTGGGGGAAATATTTTTCGTGGCGTTGCTGTTGCTTCGCATGGTGGGGACCGAGTGACAGGTGATCATATGGGAATGCTTGCAACTGCTATTAACTCTTTAGCATTGCGAACATCTTTGACAAAATTAGGGGTTGAAACTGTTGTACTCTCTGCGATTGCTATGCCACAAATTTGTGAAAGCTTCTCGCAACGTAAAGCAATAGCTTATATGAATCAGGGAAAAGTTGTTATTTTTGCAGGTGGTACAGGAAATCCATTTTTTACCACTGATTCTGCTGCTACTTTACGTGCAGCAGAAATTGGTGCGGATGTCCTTCTTAAAGGAACACAAGTTGATGGTATTTATTCAGCAGATCCAAAAATAGACCCTACGGCTAAGCGTTTTGACCAATTAACACATGTTGAAGTTTTGCAATGGGGATTATCTGTTATGGATTCAACGGCGGTCACTTTAGCACGTGAGAACAATGTACCGATTATTGTGTATTCCATTCATGAAAAAGGCGGTTTGGCTAAGGTTTTGAATGGAACAGGACGCTTTACAATAGTATCGGAATAAGGGTAAGCTTCAAAGGACAATTGAAGGAGACAGAAATATGAATGTTACATCAATTATGGATGATCTGAAACGTCGCATGGATGGTGCCATTACGGCTTTTAAACATGAATTAGGTGGTTTGCGGACTGGACGTGCATCGGCCAGTTTATTAGAACCGTTGACCGTTGAATCTTATGGTTCTGTTGTGCATATAAATCAGGTTGCTAATATTTCTGTTCCCGAACCTCGGATGCTTTCTGTTTCTGTATGGGATAAAACGATGGTCGGAGCTGTAGAGCGCGCTATTCGCGATTCTGGTCTTGGTTTAAATCCCATAACTGATGGTACGAATCTACGTATTCCTTTGCCTGAATTGAATGAAGAGCGCCGTAAAGAACTTGTAAAAATTGCGCATCACTATGCAGAGCAAGCGCGTGTTGCTACACGTCATGTTCGTCGGGATGGTCTGGACAATTTGAAAAAGTTAGAAAAAGATGGTGAAATTGGACAAGATGAAGCCCATAGTTTGTCTGAAAAAGTTCAAAAACTCACGGATGAAACTATTGCTGATATTGATAAAATTTTAGCCGTAAAAGAATCTGAAATTATGCACGTTTAAGACGATTTTGTCACTAGAAAAAGGATATTTACTCCCAGCCTGTAAATTGTTTCTAGGGATAATTGTGGGGAGTGGTGTGCTCTGTGGTAGCAAGGTGTGATGCAGGAAGGTGTTCTATCATTTTGATATGGGAGAGACTGATTTGAAAGGGCAGATGTTTTAATTTTTTAGTCTGCGTGATAAATCATGCCCTTTGCTGGGAGACACTATTTAACAGCATGGTGCGGGTTTTTAGTTGAGCACGTCTTTGTTAAAATGCATAATGAAAGCATTATTAGAAATTATTCAAATATTCTAAGATGAAGGTTGAGGAAAGAATATAATGCAAAAAAACAAGTCTAACCTTTCTCTTATTTCTCATTATAAAACATGTGAGTATAATTGATCAAGCAGATGTTATGTGGCGTAATTCATTTTTTAATGACGAATAGTTGATAGAAAAGTGTTTTTATACGAAACCTATATTAGTTAATTTGTATGGGGCAGAGGTAACTGCTTTTTCATTTTATATTGAGAAAATATTAAAAAAATATTTTATAATTTTGACGGAGATTTTTGAAGCTGTTTTCATTGATTATTAGTTTCATAAGCGCTATCTTAGTAGACTGAATTATTTATGATAAATTATAAGAGAAATTATACAGGTATGAGATAAAAATACTGCGTAGGGGAGTTTTTCTTGCGTTAATTTTAGAGCTTGTATTTTCTATTTTTATTGTTTGGATGTTGTTTTGTCTAATTTGGTTTATCGTATTCTGACAGCTTTTGTTTTTGGCATTATTGCGTTGTATCTAACATGGTTGGGAGGAAACTTCTTTTTTTTATTTGTATGGTGTATTGGCGGTTTTGTTCTTTATGAGTGGATGAGTATTACTAAAGAGAAATGGTGTATTTTACAAAAAATATTAGCAAGTATCTTTTATTTAATCTTTGGCTTTTTTTTAGTATTGAGTGTATCTGCTTCATTGATTTTTTGTGTTTTAATCGTTTTAGCTACAGTGTTAGCTATTATATCTATAAAAAAGAGTGGTTGGGTTTTTTGTGGTTTTTTATATGCATCTTTTCCTGTTGTTGCTTTATGCTTTCTACGGGATCATGAAATGTTGGGGTTCCAAGTTGTTATTTTCTTATTTACGATAGTGTGGGGAACAGATATCGGTGGTTATTTTATCGGACGTGCATTAGGGGGCCCTAAATTAGCACCACAATTTTCTCCTAATAAAACATGGTCAGGAGCACTTGGTGGTACATTTGTCGGAGTTTTCGGTGGTATATGGGTTGCTTTTGGATTTTTTGATATAAATTTAGCCAGTTTTTTTGTGCCACTCCTTACACTTGTTTTGTCAATTGTTTCACAATTGAGTGATTTAGGGCAATCATGGCTCAAAAGACGGTTTTCTGTTAAAGATTCTAGTTCTTTATTGCCTGGACATGGTGGTTTTATGGATCGTATAGATGGATTGGTAGGGGCAGCTTTTCTTCTTTATTTAATTGGTTCATTTATGTCTGATATGGATGCGCCTTTTAATCTTTTTAGTATGATCTAATTGGGAGAAGATAGTTTGGAACTTTTAAATCATATCGTCACTATGGGTGATTTTCTTTTAAGAAGTTTGAGTATTCTTTTCATCATTATGATTATCATTTTTGTGCACGAATTTGGGCACTATCTCATTGGTCGGTGGTGTGGTATTAAGGCGTTAATTTTTTCGCTTGGATTTGGACCAGAAATAGCGAGTTATACAGATAAGCATGGCACGAAGTGGCGTTTAGCACTTATCCCCTTAGGAGGTTATGTAAAATTTGTTGGGGATGAGGAAAAAATCGATACGGAATCATCCCAATCATCTCTGATTGTCGATGGTTCATTTGCTAGTGCGCATGCTTGGAAAAAAGCAGCAACTGTTTTTGCCGGTCCTTTCTTCAATGCCCTTTTTACTGTTGTTATTCTAACATTTTTTTTCTTTATCTATGGTCGTGTAGCCATTGAGCCCGTTGTTGGTTCTTTGGTAAAAGATAGCCCTGCTCTTCAATCCGGTTTGGAATTAGGTGATCGTTTTGTTGAAATGGATGGACGACGGGTTGAAAGCTTTGAAGATTTGATGAATTATGTAGCTTTTCACGGAAGAGAACCCATAGAGTTTAAAATAGAACGCATGGGGCGAGTCTTTACAACGATGATTACCCCGAAAGTCGTTGAGCGAGATGATGGATTTGGTAATCGAACACGAAGTGCTATGATAGGTGTAGGTGTTCCTGTTGATTTAAATAATCCTGCACGTTTAGATCCAACTTATATAAAACATATTCGCTATGGTTTTGTAACAGCTGTAAGAAAAGCGTCAGACCGTACTGTGTTTATCGCCACTCAAACCGTTCTTTTTATGAGTCGTTTAATAGGAGGCAAAGAGGATCGTTGTCGGCTAAGTGGACCTTCTAAAACCGTTAAAATTGCTTGGAAAGTGAGCGAGACAGGTTTTATCTCTTTGTTGAATTTGGCAGCTTTTCTTTCAATAAGTGTTGGGCTTATTAACCTTTTTCCGATTCTACCGCTTGACGGTGGGCATCTTTTATTGCATGTCATTGAGGTCATTACTGGGAGGAAAATATCTGCTAAAATTCAGGGAATCGTTTTTCGTTTAGGTTTTTCCATTCTTCTCCTTTTTATGATCTTTGTCTTTTTTAATGATTATTTTTGTTGGTTTAGCTAATTAAATTATGGAAAACGCTTTATAAATTAAGTAATAATAGCAAAAACAAATTGAAGGTTGTTTACCATGTCTACAAAATGTTGTGGCGTTGTACATTATAATGAGTAATTAAGGAATGAAAAGTCTCGCTGTAAAAAGGTTGTTATGGCAGTTAGCTTTTAAGGCATCATGTCCAAGGAACGAGAGTAAGGTAAAAAAGCCAATGACTACGAATTCAAAGTTTTTAAATGCAGCATCTGTATTGGTGTTAAAGATGGGGATGTTTGCCCCAGCAACGGTTTTTATGTCAATTGCTGCGGTCGGAGAAATACAAGCGTCTGTAGTCCGCTCTATTGAGGTTCGTGGGAATAAGTTTGTAAGTTCTCAGGCGATTCGAGACAATATGGGGATTAAGGTTGGGCAAGGTGTTTCCAGTGGTGATGTTGATAGTGCTGTGAAGAACCTTTTCGAATTGGGTTTATTTTATGATGTTAAAATAAATCCGGTGGGTGATAAATTGGTTGTATTCGTAAAAGAATATGAGGTTGTCAATCAAATATTGTTTCAAGGAAATAAATCTTTTAAAGACCCAGATCTTAAGCGGTTTATTTCTTTAAAACCGAATGAGCCTTTTAATTCTGCTAAGCTTTCTGCTGATATAAATACAATTCGTGAGGCTTATAAAACTCTTGGTCGTAATAATATCACTGTTAACGTTCAAACGATTAACCTTGGAAAAGGGCGGGTTAATGTGGTATTTAATGTCGTTGAAGGGAAAAAAACAAAGATTGGTGATATCACTTTTAAGGGAAATAATGTCTTTGGAAGTCGTCGTTTGCGTGATGTGATTTCAACAAAAACTTCAGGAATTTTTTCGAAGTTGTTGGGAGGTGATGTTTACAGTGAAGAGCGCCTCGCTGTTGATGAAGAAGCTTTACGTCGCTTTTATTATAACCGTGGTTATGCAGATTTTCGTGTAGTCTCTTCTAAAGCAACTTTTGATGCAGCAAGCAATACGTATAAAATTTCTTTCGTTCTTGATGAGGGTGCGCTCTATAAAATTAGCGATATTCAGGTTGAAAGTGATGTTGATGGAATTGACGTTCAATCTGTGAAAAGGATGCTTAAAACCCAGCCAGGTAATGTTTATAGTGCAGAAGATATTGAACAGTCTGTTGCAACTATTAATAACAAAGTTGCTGATTCGGGATATGCTTTTGCTAAAGTTGAACCGCGGGGAAATCGTAATTTAGCAAATCATACAATTTCAATTTTATATAATATTGAACGGGGTACACGTGCTTATATTCAACGTATTGATATACGTGGCAATGAGAAAACGCGTGATTACGTCATTCGCCGTGAGATTGATTTAAACGAAGGAGATGCTTACAATCAAACTTTATTACAGCGGGCAAAACGTCGTCTAGAAAGTTTAGGTTTCTTCAAAGCCGTTAATATTTCAATGGTTCCTACAGATCAATCTGACCAAGTTGTTTTGGTAATAGATGTCGTTGAAGCTTCAACAGGAGATCTTTCTCTTTCTGGAGGGTATACAACAGGGGGAACAAGTCCTGGTATGTCACTTGAAGTTTCTGTTACTGAACGTAATCTTGGGGGACGTGGTCAATATGTTCGTTTAGGATTAGGTGCGGGGCAAGAAAAATCTCGTAATTATAATTTATCATTTGTTGATCCTTATTTCTTAGGGTATCGTTTATCTGCTGGTGTTGATGTTTTTCGTAGTACTTATCGTGCTGATAAAGCCTATGATGTACGGCAGACAGGTGGATCGCTGCGGTTTTCGTTACCTATTAATAATCAATTATCTGCTAATGTAGCTTATTCTTATGTGCAGGAAGAATATGATTTTGGCGGAGAGTATGATTTTGACAAAGAGAGTGACATAATAGAATTATATGGGAAATATTCTGGTGCGATTGTTCAAGCTGCAAAACACAGCCCTTGGAAACGTTCATCAATTAGTTATGGTTTCACCTATAATACGATTGATGATATGAGATCCCCCCATGATGGGTGGTACGTGCATCTGCTTCAGGAATATGCAGGGCTTGGTGGGAGTGCAAAGTTCTTGAAGACCACGGGTAAGGCGATGATGTACAAGACTCTTTCTGACCAGAAGGATATCGTTGGTTTGCTTTCCTTTGGGGGTGGTTATATCCACGGAATGGGCCGAGATGGTGTTCGTATTTTCGATATGTTTAAAGTAAATTCTGATATGATTCGAGGGTTCAAATATAATGGAATAGGTCCGCGTCAGGTTTCCAGTAAGGGTGAGGTTTATTTCTTGGGGGGAACGACATATATGAATGCGACTGCTGAAGTACAGTTCCCTATCCCTGTCGTGCCTGAAGGATTTGGGTTGCGCGGTGCTTTATTTGCGGATATTGCCACGCTTTATGGCAATAATTATAAAGCCGTTTTTAAGGGTGAACCGTCTGTTACCAATACCAAAAGTGCTTGGCGTTCATCTGCAGGTGTGAGTTTGATGTGGGATTCTCCGTTTGGTCCTTTGCGTTTTGATTATGCTTGGCCAATAACGAAGCAGGAAGGTGATCGTTTGCAACAATTGAACTTTGGTATTTCTACGAAGTTCTGATTTGAGCGATTTTAAGAAGGAAAAACTTGAAGAGAATAGCTTAAGCTGGGAGAGAAAGTGTTTTGATGGCGGATACATTTTTTTTTACGCCGTCCCGACGATTGACAGTTGCAAATGCTGCTGAGTTGACGGGTGCAAAGCTTCTTAATCCAGAGTTTTCTCATAAAGTTATCAATACTCTTTCTTCACTTGAGAGTGCTGTGGAAGGTTCGCTTGTTTTTGTAGAGCATCGGAAGTTTTCTGATGCTTTACTGGACAGTTCTGCTGTTGCTGTTTTGTGTACGAATGAGATTGTTTTTAAAGTTCCCGAAACTATGGCAATTTTGGTGACATCCACACCACAGCGTGACTTTGCTCAGATTGGTCGTATTTTGTTTCCAGATTCTGTCAAGCCAATGCCTTGGTTGGGGCAGAAGGGGATTTCATCGCATGCGCATATTCATCCAACGGCTAAGTTGGCACATGATGTGTGTATTGAAGCGGGAGCTGTTATTGGTAAAAATGTTGAGATTGGTGCAGGAACTCTTATTTCATCCACAGCTGTTATCGGTGAAAATTGCCGTATTGGATGTGACTGCTATATTGCTCCTAAGGTAACAGTTCAGTGTTCTATAATAGGTGATAAGGTTCAGCTTTATCCTGGTGTTTGCATTGGGCAAGATGGTTTTGGTTATGTTGGGGGCGTTTCTGGAATCGAGAAAATTCCACAGCTTGGTCGCGTTATTATTGAGGATGGTGTAGAAGTTGGTGCGAACACGACAATTGATCGTGGAACATTTCAAGATACTGTTATTGGTGAAGGAAGCAAGATTGATAATCTTGTACAAATTGCCCACAATGTCAAAATTGGACGCTATTGTCTTATTGCCGCTCAATGTGGCATTGCGGGAAGTACATCTATAGGGGATATGTCTCAGCTTGGCGGAAGTGTGGGAGTAGCGGATCACATCATAATAGGTAAATCTGTTCAGATTGCTGCTCGTAGTGGTGTTATGAATGACATTCCGGATGGCGAAAAATGGGGAGGTAGTCCAGCGCGACCATTTAAACAATGGTTTCGTGAAGTAGCGGCATTGCGCAGTATGGGAAAAGTTAAAAAGGAGAAACGCTGATATGATCAGCAGTGAAAAAACTAAAAACTTAGAGGCTGTCGATATTGAAAAACTATTATCAATATTACCGCACCGTTATCCATTTTTATTAATTGATCGTATCGTTGATATTGATGGTGAACAAGAAGCGATTGGTATTAAAAATATAACGATTAACGAGCCACATTTTATGGGACATTTTCCCTCAAAGCCTGTTATGCCTGGAGTTTTGATTTTAGAAGCTATGGCACAAACGGCAGGAGCAATAGCACTTTTAAATTTAGGCAATAAGCAAACAAATTTAGTTTACCTTATGACGGTTGATAATGCGAAATTTCGTAAGCCGGTTATGCCTGGTGATCAGCTCAAGATTCATGTTCAGCTTTTGAAAAAAAGATCTGGTATGAGACGTTTTTCATGTGTTGCAAAAGTAGAAGATGTCCGCGTCGCTGAAGCAGAAATTGCTGCGATGATTGTTGAAAAAGAATAAACGATATTTGATGGGGATTTAAAAATGTCCGGTACGAAAATCCATCCAACTGCTCTTGTGGAGAAGGGAGCGCAGCTTGGTGAGAATGTACGCGTTGGACCATTTTGCCATATTAGTTCAGAGGCTGTTATTGGTGATGAATGTAGTTTGACAAGTCATGTTGTAATAATGGGAAAGACAACGTTAGGAGCCAAGAGTAAAGTATTTTCTCATGCCGTTTTGGGGGCAGATCCGCAAAATAATAAACATAAAGGAGGGGCTACAACTCTTTTTATTGGTAAGAATTGTACGATTCGTGAAGGTGTAACAATGCATAGGGGGTCCGATTCGAGTGTAGGAATGACAGTTGTTGGTGATAATTGCCAATTTTTTTGTTATGCGCATATCGCTCACGATTGTTATGTAGGCAATCATGTAACATTTGCCAATAACGCAATGATTGCTGGTCATGTTACTATTGGTGATTATGTGATTATTGGTGGTGGTGCTGCTGTTCATCAATTTGTTCGTGTTGGACATCATGCATTTATCGGCGGCGTATCTGCACTGGTTGGTGATCTGATACCTTATGGAACAGCTGTTGGTGTGCAGGCAAAACTTGCTGGACTCAATATTATTGGCATGAAGCGTGCAGGACTTGAGCGTCAAGATATTCATGCACTCCGTCATGCGGTTGCTATGCTTTTTGATCATAGCAAACCATTTAAAGAGCGTGTCAGTGATGTTGCTTCTTTCTATTCTTCTTCTCAGTCTGTTTCTGAAGTTGTTAATTTTATTAAAGAAGAAGGAAAGCGTTTTTATTGCACACCAAAATTTGAAGGTGTTAGAATAAAAGAACATAAGGATTAAAAATGCCTATTTGGGGAGCCAGAAGTTTTCTTTCCGGCCGTACTGCTATTATAGCAGGAAATGGTGTTCTACCGATTACTGTTGCGCAGACTCTTGAGAAGAATGGAGAAAATCCTTTTCTTGTGCTTTTGCATGGTGAGGCAGATTCTGTTCTTTATCGCTATGAGCATTGCGAGCTATCAATTGTAGAGTTAGCACGACTCGTTAAAATTTTAAAAGAGGCTGGTGTATATAATGTTGTTTTGGCAGGTGGTGTGAAAAAGCGTCCACTTCTTAAACAATTGCGACTGGACTGGACAACATTTTTAGCTCTTCCTAAGTTAATCGGAGCTTTGAAGAGGGGAGATGATGCGTTATTAAAAGCTTTTATACGGGTTATTGAAGCACACGGTTTTTGTGTTATTGGTGCTCACGAAATAGTCCCAGATCTTTTAGCTCCCATAGAATTTAATTTAACAGTACGGCGCGCTACTCCAAAAGAGAAAAAAGATATTTTTTTAGCAGTAGAAGCAGCAAAGCTTTTAGGTCAATTAGATATCGGGCAAGCCGTTGTCGTTGTCCAAGGAAGGGTGGTTGCTCTAGAGGGCGCTGAGGGAACTGATAATATGTTGTGGCGTATTTGTGAAATGCGAGAAAGAGGGCAAATTCCCCTTAAAGGTGGCATTCTTGTAAAATGCGCAAAACCACAACAGGATAATCGCGTTGATTTGCCATCAATTGGGCCCGCGACAATAATGAATATTGCAAAGAGTGGTTTATCTGGTGTTGCGGTGGAGGCAAATAGAAGTCTAATATTATCAGTGAAAACAACAATAGAAAAAGCCAACAAATATTCTTTATTTATAGAGACATTTGAAAAGTTTGGTCATGAATAATTGTTTCTTAAAGATTGCAGTGGTTTCAGGTGAGGAATCTGGTGATTTACTTGGGGCCGATCTAATTTCTTGTTTATCACAACAGATAGGATGCAATATTCATTTGATTGGTGTTGGGGGGAGCCATTTAAAGGCATTAGGCTTAAAAAGCTTTTTTGATTCCCATGATATTGCTTTAATAGGTTTAAAGGAGGTGTTGAAAAAACTACCATTGTTGTTGCTACATATTCGCAATTTATCCAAATTTATTGCACAAGAACAACCTGATTGTTTAATTATTATTGATAGTCCTGATTTCACGCATCGTATTGCAAAAAAGGTACGTGCTTTAGCGCCTTCTATTCCTATCATTAAATATATTGCACCAACCGTTTGGGCATGGAGGCCAGAGCGTGCAAAAGCTATGTGTGGATTTGTTGATCATGTTTTAGCGGTTTTTCCTTTTGAAGAAAAGATTATGCAAGATTTGGGAGGCCCTGCCACGACTTATGTTGGACATCGTCTTTTGACATATCCTCCCCTTTTGAGAGTTCAGTCAGAAAAAAAAAGCCAATTAGAACAAAGAAATTTGATCGATACACAAACATTATCGCCTACATTAGTTATTTTGCCAGGATCACGCAATTCAGAAATTCGTTCCTTAATGCCTATTTTTCGAGAAACAGTAGAGATTCTTGTACAACGTATTCCTCATTTACGTATTATTTTACCAACCTTACCTCATTTGGTAGATAGAATCCGGGACTTTGTGCAGGGCTGGAAAAGCAAGATAGAAATTGTAGTTGGTGAAGATGAAAAATGGCGTGCTTTTGCACAAGCAAATGTTGCTCTTGCTGCACATGGAACTGTTTCACTTGAATTAGCCTTAGCAAAAGTTCCTATGGTTCTTTGCTATAAACTTGATTTCTTTTCTAAATTATTTATTTTTCCTAAAATGATGTTATGGAGTGCTGCTCTTCCAAATATTATTGCTGATAAGCCTATTGTTTCGGAATATTTGAATGAATTAATCCGTCCTGGCATGTTAGCAAGACAGGTAGAACAACTTTTGGCTAATCCTTTATTGCGACAGGCACAACTTGATTCCTTTGAGATGGTAGAACAGAAAATGAAAACTGAAGTACCATCGGGGGTTGTTGGCGCACAAACAATTATCACTCTTTTAAAAAGCAGGAATAAAATTGTATAAATAAAGCAATATTTTAATGATTAATATTTAATTTTAGCAAGAAAATTACAAGCACGTTGGCTTTTAGGATTGGTAAAAAATTCTTCAGAGGCTGCATCTTCAACAATTTTTCCATTTTCTAGAAAGAGTATTCTTTCTGAGACTTTACGTGCGAAGCCCATTTCATGGGTAACACAAAGCATTGTGATCCCTGTATCGGCTAATCGAGCCATCACTTCCAAAACTTCTCCCACACTTTCTGGATCAAGAGCAGAGGTTGGTTCATCAAAAAGCATGACTTCGGGTTCCATACAAAGTGCACGGGCAATCGCAACACGTTGTTGTTGCCCACCAGAAAGTTGTAAAGGATATTTTTCACAGTGTTTTTCAATACCAACATGCGTTAAGTAACGAATTGCCCGTTCTTGTGCTTGTTGTTTGGAAAGCCCTTGAACGGTCATAGGTGCTAAAATACAATTTTGTATAACGCTCATGTGGGGAAATAAATTAAAGTTCTGAAAGACCATTCCTATCTTACGAAGAACATTTTTTTGCTGTTGTATAGGTGCAGTATGGATATCAACGTTATGGATACAGATTGAACCTTTTTGTGCTTGTTCTAATTGATTAATACAACGAATTAACGTTGATTTTCCTGATCCGGATGGTCCACAAATAACGATATGTTCACCAGCTTGAACATTAAAGTTGATATCATGTAGGACCTGAAAGTTTCCATACCATTTATTTAGATTTTGGATAGAGATCACAGGGTTTTTACTGGGAGAGATCGATTTATTATTTTTCAAATTCATCTTATTTTATTCTTTCATTGATGAAGAACTTGATTAATTCAACATTTTGATTTGATACTGTTTTTTATGATCATTTTATTTACCGTAAATATCGAGTGAGGCGCTGCTCGATAAAAACAATAAAACGATGAATGAGTTCAACGATAAAGAGATAGATAAGAGCAGCCCAAACGTAAACTTGAAAATCGAAAGTCCGTGAATAAGCGAGTTTAGCAACCCCCATTAAATCATAAACAGTAATAAGTGAGGCAACAGCACTGGATTTAATCATTAAAATCAACTCATTTCCTAAGGGGCGTAATGCTACAATCATTGCTTGTGGAAGAATAACTCTAAAAAATGTGACAGAGTTGCTTAAACCTAAAGCTTTTGATGCTTCGCGTTGTCCAGTTGTTACGGATAGAAAACTTCCTTTAAAGATCTCAGATTGATAGGCAGCAGAATTGAGTGTAAAAATAAAAAGACAACAATACCACGCGTTTTGAAAAAACCACCATAGCCCCACTTGTTGCCAAAAACTGTTCATTGAACCAAGCCCATAATAAAAAAGAAAGAGTTGAGCTAATAAAGGAGAGCCACGGAAAAAATAGACATAAGCATTTGCAAAATATTGTAAAAATGTATTCTCTGATAGACGTGCAAAAGCGATAATCATACCAAGAAAAAGGCCTAGAGAACAAGAAATAGAAACAAGTTCAACAGTAACAATAAAGCCATTAATAAATTTGGGTCCATAATGACTTAAAAGATCAGGATTAAAAAGAAAATAAAGCCACTCAGGAATCATTGACTTAGCACCTTTTTATAGCCTATTTGAGTGTATGTTTCCAAATGGCGTAAGATTGCAGTAAAAACCGCTGAAAATAACAAATAGAGTAAGCATGCTACAAAATAAAATAGCATGGGTTTATTGGTAGCAGCGACAGCTAGATTCGTTTGTCGCATGAGGTCAACAAGCGCGATGGTAGAAACAAGGGATGTATCTTTCAGTAAAGTAAGCCAATTATTAGAAAGTCCTGGCAAGGCATTTCGGATGAGCTGAGGGAAGACAATACGAAAAAATGTGGTTGACCGTGAAAGTCCTAAAGCTTTAGCTGCTTCATATTGACCTTTATCAAAAATATTAAATGCTCCAAGCCAAACTTCACAAGAAAAAGCTGCAAGAACCATACTAAGGGCAAGAACACCAGCAACAAAAGCATTGATACTGAACATGATTTCAAAACTAAAATAGTCAAATAAATTTTGAATAAGGCTTTGTAATCCGTAGTAAACTAAAAACAAAGTTAAAAGCTCTGGTAGCCCACGAAATATCGTTGAAAAGAGGCGTGCCATAGCTTTGGCCATCTTAATATTGGATCGAATCATCACTGCATTGAGAAGCCCTAGAGGAAATCCTAGAAGTCCACAACATAATGCCAATGACAAAGTCATTCCTGCACTGGAAAGTATAACTGCTCCCCATCCACCATTGCTAAATGATAGCAATGCTAAATTTTCAATCATTCTTGTATTCCTCATGAAAGAGTTAGATAATATTTTTTAGCAATAACCAACGGGTTTCATTAAAATATCATATTGATATTTAATAAACATCACTTGTAAAATATTTTCTCATAATTTTTTCATAAGTTCCATCCAAACGGATTTCTTTTATAGCTTCATTGAACTTATTTTTAAGATCATTATTATTTTGACGGACTGCAATTGCAACAGGAAATCTTGTTTCTTCTAGAGTTCCCAAGAGGAGACAACAATCTTTTCCTTCATTTTTAAGCCAATTTAATGCTTGTAATTTATCAACAATGATCACATCAAGTCGATGATTTAAAAGATCACGATTCACTTCTATTGTGGAAGGATAGAGTTTTATTTTCACCTCTTCAGAGGCAAAATGATCTTCTGCATAGAAAGCTTGTGTTGTATTTGATTGCACACCAAGATTTTTACCTCTAAAGTCTTTTGTCGAGATTTCTTTAATTCCCGAAGCTTTGGTAACAATAACAGCCAGTGCTGTATCGTAGTAAGGATCTGTAAAGTCAATTTTTTGTAAACGCTCTTGTGTGAGAGAGAGGGAAGCAATGATAGCATCATATTTTTTTGCAATAAGTCCAGGGATCATTCCCTCGAAGTCTTGTGTAACAATAGTACACTCAACATTCATTTTTTTACAAAGTGCATAAGATATATCAATATCAAGTCCCTGCAATTTATTATTTGAGTCAATATAACTGAAGGGAGGATAGGTGCCTTCACTCGCAATTTTTAATGTTTTCGCATCAGCCAATTGGGTGAATAGTGCGGCGCTTATTATAAGAGCTCCTGCTAATAGTTTCATGATGTTCTCCTATTGGATAAGCGGGCAATATGAAATCATTATGTTTTTATAATCTGTAAGCTTTTTGGGAGCAATTCAAAAATTTATTGATGTTTATTTTAGATCATTATGTTGGGCATTATTGATAAAAAAAGAATAAATATCTTATTGCTTGTATGATAGCTTAATTTTCACGAAATGATTGATTTGAATCATTTCATGAGTAAAAACTGAGGATTTTTCTTGAAAATAAGGCTATTAAATTTGAACATAAAAAAATTAGATTTTGATACGGTAAAAATACAACCTTATTGTTGTCATTAGATTCTACAAAATATTTAGATCTCAAGGAGCAATTAAAAGTTATTTTGATAAATGTAAATTTTCTTATAAAAATGCCGAATTTCCAATTATACCTGCATGTTCAATAAAGAGTTAAAGATACCCCTTAAATATACAGATTGAGTTTTAATTCATAGTACTATCTAATTGATATCGAAAGTAAAATATTTTCTCATAATTTTCTCATAGGTTCCATCGGCGCGGATTTCTTCTATTGCTTTATTAAAACTGTTTTTAAGATCATTATTATTTTGACGGAGTGCAATTGCAATAGGAAAATTTGTTTCTTCTAGAGTTCCCAAGAGGAGACAGCAGTCTTTTCCTTCATTTTCAAGCCAATTTAATGCTTTTAATTTATCAAAGATGATGATATCAAGCCGATGGCTTAAAAGATCACGATTAACTTCTGTTGCTGTAGGATAAAGTTTGATATTAACTCCTTCAGAGGCATAATGATCTTCCGCATATGCAGCTTGTGTTGTATTTGATTGTACACCAAGGTTTTTACCTCTAAAGGCTTGTGTTGAGATTTCTTTAATTTCCGAATTTTTGGTAACGATAACAGCGAGTGCTGTGTTGTAGTAAGGATCTGTAAAATCAATTTTTTGTAAGCGCTCTTTTGTAGGAGAAAGGGAAGAAACGATAGCATCATATTTTTTGGCAAGAAGACCGGGAATCATCCCCTCAAAGTCTTGTGTGACAATAGTACATTCAACATTCATTTTTTTACAAAGCGCATAAGATATATCAATATCAAACCCTTGCAGTTTGTTATTTGAGTCAATATAACTAAATGGCGGATAAGAAGCATCGCTTGCAATTTTCAGCGTTTGAGAATTGGCCGATAGGGTAAACAGTGTCGCGCTTATTATAAGAGCTCCTGCTAATAATTTCATTATGTTCTCCTATTAGATAAGCTGGCAAATATGAAACCATCATGAATTTTTATAATCTGTAAGCTCTTTTGGAGCAATGTAAAAAATTTATCTATGTTCATTTTGCTATCATTATGCTGAATATCATTATCAAAAAAATAATTTCTTTTTATCAAGTATGGGAATAAAAAATATAGGAAAGAAAGTCACCTCTTATTGGTTATAGGGTGATTTTTAATAATTTTATTTAAAAATCAATAATTTATCTTTAAAAGAAAAACTATCAACTTAAATACAAAGAAAATTTCAGCTTTTAACAGGACAAAATGTAAAAGTGTTTTTATTCTAATTAGAGAAGCACTTAATGTAAGCTTTTTGCAATTTTATCTGAAGAAGATAGAAAGAAAAATTCTGACATTGCTAGATTTTAATATGTAATAAGGCTTTTAAACATGGGGGAATGATAGGGAATACATTTCCATTAAAGATAATGAGGATTATAAGGTAAAATTTTCAATTTCTTTTTGCTAAATGTTTGGCTAATTTGCAGAAGAGTATTCTCAATTTCTTTACAGAGCTAAAACTTAGAATTTTTTAGTAAATTTTTATGATGATGTTATCTCTGTAGAAAGAGTTTTAAAATCACGTTTTATAAAAATTTTTAAAGGATGTTTTTTGATTACTCTCAATAAAGCTTCAGTAAATTGAAGCTTTATTGATTTCTTTTTTTAATTTGCACGTTCATCTATAGGAACATAGTCACGCATAGCATAGCCTGTGTAGAGTTGTCGAGGACGACCAATTTTTTGTGCAGGGTCTTCAATCATTTCTTTCCATTGTGCCACCCACCCGACACTGCGCGCCAATGCAAAAAGGACAGTAAACATTTCAGTTGGAAAACCTAGAGCTTTTAATGTAATGCCGGAATAGAAATCAACATTGGGATAAAGCTTTTTCTCAATAAAATATTCATCACTTAAGGCAATTCTTTCAAGCTCTATTGCAATATCAAGAAGAGGGTCATCTTGAATGTTGAGTTCTTTTAAAACTTTATGACAGGTTTTTTGCATGATTTTTGCACGTGGATCATAATTTTTATAGACACGGTGCCCAAAGCCCATAAGGCGGAAAGGATCATTTTTATCTTTTGCACGTGCAATAAATTCAGGAATTCTTTTAATAGAACCTATTTCTTGTAGCATTTTTAGGCATGCTTCATTGGCACCACCATGTGCTGGTCCCCAAAGGCATGCAACACCTGCTGCAATACAGGCAAACGGATTAGCACCTGAGGATCCAGCAAGACGTACCGTAGATGTAGAAGCATTTTGTTCATGATCTGCATGAAGGGTAAATATTTGATCCATCGCCCGAGCAAGCACAGGGTTTGTTTTATATTCTTCACAAGGAACAGCAAAACACATATGGAGGAAATTTGCAGCATAACTAAGATCATTACGTGGATAAACAAATGCTTGTCCAATACTGTATTTATAGGCCATAGCAGCAAGCGTTGGAACTTTTGAGATAAGACGAACAGAAGCAATCATTCTCTGGTGAGGATCTGTAATATCAATAGAGTCGTGATAGAACGCAGACATAGCGCCAAGGCAGGCAACCATGACGGCCATAGGATGAGAATCACGACGGAAGCCATGGAAGAAGCGTGCAAATTGTTCGTGGACCATGGTATGCTGCATAATACATCGATCAAATTCATTTTTTTCTTGCTGTGTTGGGAGTTCACCATAAAGTAAAAGATAACAACTTTCGAGAAAGTCTCCTTTTTCAGCCAATTGATCAATAGGATAACCACGATAAAGCAATATGCCTTTATCACCATCGATATAAGTAATTTTTGATTCACAAGAAGCTGTTGAAGTAAAACCAGGATCATAAGTAAAAATATCGGTTTTTTTATAGAGAGAAGCAATTTCAATGACTTCAGGTCCACTCGTGCCTTTACGCAAGGGAAGCTCTACTTTTTTATCATTCACAATAATATATGCGTTATTCTCAGACATTCGGTATTCCTTTCAGATCCTTCACTTCTAAAAATTAAGACTCTGCTTCATCAGAGTGGGGGATGTATAACTGAAGCTTTTCTTACTTATTTAAGGGTAGATTGCCTCTAAAAGTGAGTACATGCAATCTAAAAATATTTCCTTATTGATCATTATTACTCAATAAGAAATGTATTTCAATGATATAACATAAAAAACTCTTTTAGGGCGCGTTGAGATATCTGTATAGATCCTTATTTGAGGAAATATACTCAGTGCACATCATGGGCATATTGTTGTGATAAGTTGGTCCTTGATGCGATGAAGGGATTCATTGCGTCCTAATAAAATAAGAATATCCAAAACACCTGGTGATGTTGCACATCCTGTAAGAGCTGCGCGAAGTGGTTGGGCGATAGATCCAAATTTGAGATTCTGTGTTTGGACAAAAGAGCGAAGTGTTTCATCTAGAGTTTTTGTATCCCAAGAGGGGCACGCTTTCAGAGCAAGATAAAGATCGTTTAAAATGGTTCGTCCATTTTTATCTAAGAGCATTTGAGCTTTTTCATCAAGTTGTAAAGGTCGTTGCGTAAAAATGAAGGAGGCATTGTCAATCAGTTCGCACAGTGTTTTTGAACGTTCTTTCAAATGCGGGATTGCTTTTAAAAATTGAACACGGCGTTTTTCATCAAGTCTTTCAATAATTTGTGCTCCCCTATCGGTTTCTGGTAGAATATTAAGAGCGGCATCAAAAAGTTCTTGATCATTACTCATACGCATATAGTGTCCGTTGATGGAATCGAGCTTTTTGAGATCAAAACGAGCAGCACCTTTGTTAATATCCTCAATATCAAACCAAGAAATCATATCTTTAAGTGACATCAGTTCGTCATCACCATGACTCCAACCTAAACGGACAAGGTAATTGCGCAAAGCAGCAGGAAGATATCCCATTGTTCGGTAGGCATCAACACCGAGCGCACCATGTCGCTTTGATAATTTTGCACCGTTTTCACCATGGATAAGAGGAATATGGGCCATAACAGGAATGTCCCATCCCATTGCTTTAAAGATAATCGTTTGTCGGGCTGCGTTGGTAAGATGATCGTCACCACGTATAATATGTGTGATGCCCATATCATGATCATCAACGACAACAGCATGCATATAGGTAGGCGAACCATCAGAACGCAAAATAATGAAGTCATCGAGATCTTTATTAGGAAAACGGACATCACCTTGAACACGATCATGTACAATCGTTTCTCCATCTTGAGGGGCTTTGATGCGAATAACAGGCTTAACACCTTTAGGAGCTTCAGAACTATCACGGTCACGCCAACGTCCATCATAACGTGGTGGGCGCCCTTCTGAACGGGCTTTTTCACGCATTTCAGCTAACTCCTCAGGTGAAGCATAACAATAATATGCTTTGCCATTCTTGACCAACTGTTCAGCGATTTGGCGGTGACGTTCTGCTCGTTCGAATTGCGAAATAGGGGCGCCATCATAACTAAGACCCATCCAGTGCAAGCCATCTATAATGGCTTTTACAGCTGCTTCGGTTGAACGCTCTCGGTCTGTATCTTCAATTCGTAAAAGCATTTTTCCACCGGTATGTTTTGCATAAAGCCAATTAAAAAGAGCAGTACGAGCACCACCAATGTGAAGGAAGCCAGTGGGTGAAGGGGCAAAACGAGTAATAACAGACACGAATATTTTCCTTTAAACTAAGATATTACTTATGGAATTTTATAGAAAAGTCATGTTAGCATAAGTGATGGGGCATGCAATAGCCGTATTGCGAGTTAAAGTGGGGGACTGATGTTTTATAAAAGTAAAGAGGGTTTATCCGAAAAATCTGTTACAGAAAGAAAAAAGCCATGTCAGATAGGGCAGAGTGTTTTTTCTAGGTATGATGATGCAAAGAACAGTAGCTATAATCAACAAAAACTTTTTTTATTGACACTCTTAAAAGAAGTAATCATTTTTTTTCGCAAATGGTTAGAAGATTGTATTAATAAAGAAGTTTCTTTTGGTATCCTTTTTTCGCTGATTTTAGTCTTTTTTGCCCTAGGAATCATTTTCTATTTTCATTTAGAGTGGGAACCAAGTTGGGGACAATTGGGGGCGTTGGTCAGTATTTTTCTGGGAATATTCTATGTAGCACGTTTTTATCGAAAAATATCGATTCCCGTGGGGTTTCTGTTTTGTATTATATTGGGTGCTTTAGCGGCAAAAATAGAAACGTGGCGTATTGCAACACCCATGCTAAGCAGTGACATTGTCACTACATTGACGGGAAGAATTGTTTCTATTGAGTCAGGTGCCAAAGGAGGATTTCGTTTAGTTTTGGATATTTTGAATACAGAAAATCCCGTATTACGCCATAGTCTTCATCGTGTTCGTTTATCGGCAAGATATTTGCCATCTGGCTTAGCGATTGGTGATGGATTGCATGGAAAAGTTAAGATTCGTGCATTCTCTGGGCCGGTGCGTCCAGGAGGCTACGATTTTAGTTTTCATAATTATTTTAAAAGAATTGGAGCACAAGGCGTTTATTTAGAAAAACCAAGAAAAATATCCGTTTCGCAGCCTGATGGAATATTCGCTATCATTCTACAGAAAATTGAAAATTTACGCACGAAGATGACACAAAGAATCCGTATAGCCCTTGAAGGAGAAAAGGGGAGTGTTGCAGCTGCCCTCATAACAGGGCAGCGTGCTGGTATTTCAAATGAGACAAATGAAGCATTACGTACAGCTGGATTAGCTCATATTTTATCAATATCAGGTTTACATATGGCGTTGTTAAGCGGCATAGTTCTTTTGAGTATCCGTAGTTTTTTAGCATTTTTTCCAGTTTTTTCTTCCTATTATTCCAGTAAAAAATTTGCTGCTATCGTTGCTTTTATGATAACAGCTTTTTATTTGTTATTGTCGGGCTTAGCAATATCAGCGCAAAGAAGTTTTGTGATGATTGCTGTTATGTTGGTTGCTATATTGTGTAATCGCTCTGCTATAACAATGCGTAATTTTTCCATTGCAGGGTTGATAACTCTGGCGATGACACCCCATGAAATATTAGGTCCTAGCTTTCAAATGTCCTTTTCTGCGACTGCTGCTTTGATCGCTTTTTTTGATTGGTGGAGTGGGAGATCATTTTTTCGTAAAAGAAAAACAACTCCCTCTTATGTTGGAGGGGGAGTGATAAATTTTGTTTTCTTATCGATGCTTTCAACATGTGCTTCTTCCTTTGTTGCAGGGAGTGCAAGTGGAATTTATGCTGCTTATCATTTTTCTAATATGGCATCTTTGAGCATTATCAGTAATGCCTTTGCTTTGCCTGTCATCTCAATTTTTGTCATTCCCTTTGGATTAATCGCAGTTCTTGCAATGTTAGGAGGATTCGAATGGCTTCCTCTTCAAATTATGGGTTTTGGAGTTGATCTTGTAATAAAGATTGCACATGCTATCAAGGCTATTTCTCCTGATTTGAATCCTGGTTTTATGCCGTTATCAGCGTTAGTTTTATTGAGCATAGGCTTGGTTGGACTGACTTTTTGCAAAACACCCATCCGGCTCTTTTTTAGTTTGTTTATTTTGGCAGGTGTTTCTATTTGTGTATTGCATTCACCTGTACAACTGATTATAGCAGATAATATGCGCCTCGTGGGCGTTATTCATGATAAAAAATTATATATTGATCGTTACCATATTTCTAAGTTCACGACATCCATATGGAAAAAGTCATTTCGTGTGAATGAAACGATTAAACCAACAAAATATGGTCCTTCGTTACACGGACAATTTATTTGTGATTATCATGTATGTACATCTTTATTGGATAATGGATTAAAAGTGATCGTTTTACAGAGAGAAACAGATCAATGTGTAGAGGCAGATATTCTCATTCAGACATTTGTGATGCATAATCCAACTTGTTACAAGAAGGCAAAAATAGTATTTATACCTCAACAATTGTTATCACGAGGAAGCGTTATGATGACCAAAGGTGGAGATATTATTTGGTCTTCGCTAGGGTTTCATAGACCATGGAATATGCACAGACAGCATTCATAAAAACATATAATCAGTCATATTTTGCTTCACATTTGGATAATGACAAAACAAAAAATAACAGAAGACTTTTCTCATAATATTTTACGGTATTTAAATTGGTAAGTTTATCAACGTTATTGAAATGAGATAATAATCTACAGTTTTCTAGAAATAGATGATTTTTTATATCTGATCATTTTAATTTTTTCAAAAAAATTGATATGTGCATCTTTGTGCATCCTATTGATAGCACAAAATAAATCAAAAATTCTTATTGAATGAGAAAAATGCTAACAAATATTCTCAAAGAAATAAAAAAGATAATTGTTGATTATTCTATTTTATTCTTATCATATATTTCTATAACGAGTAACATCTCTTCAAGCAAGAGATGATGGTCAATTTAAATAGATTGCGTCAAGAGGTTATCTTTTATTATCATTATTATCGGTGGTAATAGGGGTGATAAATGCTGCTTATACGGATAGAAGGCAAAGTCATTCATGAATGTTCAGCAGTTAAAAAAAATGGCAGCTATTAAAGCGCTTGAGTTTGTTGAAGATGGTATGCGGCTTGGTATCGGATCTGGTTCGACAGTCAATGAATTTATTCATCTTCTAGGTGAGCGTGTTGCGGATGGTTTGCGGGTGACTGGTGTTGCTACTTCAAAATATTCTGAACAACTCTGTCATAAGTTTGGAGTGCCTGTTAGCACTTTAGAACAAATACCTGAGCTGGATCTTGATATTGACGGAGCAGATGAAATTGGTCCTGAGATGATGCTCATTAAAGGGGGAGGGGGAGCATTGTTGTATGAAAAAATTGTAGCGTCGGCATCTCGTGCAATGCTTGTCATTGCGGATGAAACAAAGGTGGTAAAAAGACTTGGTGCTTTTGCACTACCAATTGAAGTTAATCCATTTGGTATCCACACAACATGCAGAGCCATTGAAAAAGTCGCTGATGATTTAGGGCTTTCTGGAAAAATTGCATTGCGAATGAATGGAAAAAATCCTTTTGAAACAGATGGTGGCCATTTTATTCTTGATGCATTTTGGGGCTGCATTTTGCAACCAAAACCATTATCGGATGCACTTCTTGCTATTCCTGGTGTTGTTGAGCATGGCCTTTTTTTGGGGTTGGCTTCACGTGCAATTGTCGCTATGGCTGATGGTCAAATAAAAGTTTTAGAACCGTTTGATTTTTAGAAAAGGCATTTACATGATGATATGTTAGCACAGTAAAAAAGGGTCTTAAAGATTTTAGGTAGAATAACGAATTAAAATTATAATTAGCGATCGGGGTAATCATTAAATGAAAATAATATTTTCTTTTCAGCGTTTTGTCGTATATTTTAGTGCAATTGCTATTTTTGTTGTGAATGTTGGCATGGCTTATGCACAAGGTGTGAGTGATCAACATTTAGATTCAGCGCGAAAGGCAATCAGAGCTATTCATGCAACGGATCAATTTGATAGCTTTTTACCAAATGCGGTCCATGATTTCAAAAATGAACTGATTAGCGATGATCCGAATTTGGCAACAGCTATTTCTGATATTGTTGATAAGCAGGCGCTTGCTTTAATTAAAAGGCGCTCTGATCTAGAAAAAGAGATTGCTCACGTATATGCAAAATATTTTACTCAAAAAGAGCTTGATGCGATAACAACATTTTATAATTCTGATACCGGTAAAAAGTTTTTGACAGAAGTCCCCAATATTGCACGTGATTCTTATTCAGCATTTGATATATGGCGTACTGCTCTTATGCGGGATCTTGTAGAAAATGTGAAAAAAGAGATGTCTGAAACACTTAATTTGAATAATTCTACTATGCCTACAAATATGCCTATAAAATCAGAATCTTCAGAAAATAAAAAATAGCTTGATCGATATCATGACAACAATGGGCAATTTCTGATTTTTTTAATAGCGGCGGTTTTCCCGCCGTTTTAAATATTTTAATGAGAATAAGTCTTTTTAGAATACTGCTTTATAAAAAAGGCTTCTTCAAAAGAAAAAAAGACTTTCATTTGATAATAAAAGATCTTAGCCTACTCTTGCAGATGTATAAGAAGGAATAATTCGTGGGCTCTTTTGACTTTGATTTATTTGTTATTGGAAGTGGTTCTGGTGGAGTGCGTGCAGCACGGCTTGCTGGAGGTCTTGGCAAGCGGGTCGCTATAGCAGAGGAATATCGTATAGGGGGCACTTGTGTTATTCGTGGTTGCGTTCCCAAAAAACTTTATGTTTATGCATCACAATATGTAAAAGAATTTAAGAAAAGTGTTGGTTTTGGGTGGGAATATGCGGATCCAATTTTTAGCTGGGAAAAGTTGGTTGCAGCTAAAAATAAAGAAATATCAAGGTTAGAAGGGTTGTATCGTAAGGGATTAGAAAATAACAATGTGCATATTTATGAAAGTCGTGCTACTTTTATAGATGATCACACATTAGAGCTTTCTGCCACGGGTGAGCGGGTAAGTGCAGAAAAAATTTTGATTGCAACAGGGGCAAAACTTGCACCAAATACGTCCATAGAAGGCGGTGAATTTTGCCTTACTTCTAATGAGATTTTTGACCTTAATCAACTCCCAAAATCAATAGTGATTGTTGGTGGAGGGTATATTGGTGTTGAATTTGCTAATATTTTTCATGAATTAGGTGTAAAAACAACACTCCTTCATCGTGGTGATTTAATCCTTCGTAATTTTGATCATGATTTGCGGCAATTGCTCAGCGATGCAATGATTGAAAAAGGGATTTCTATTCTTTATGGCATAACAATTTCTAAAGTGCAGGCTGCAGAAAATTGTTATGAAGTTGTTTTATCAAATGGGAAAATAATCAGAGCCGATCAGATTATGTTGGCTACGGGGCGTGTACCAAATACAACGGGTTTAAGACTTGAGCGGGCAGGTGTTAAGGTGAATGAATTTGGTGCAGTTGTTGTTGATGAGAAAATGACAACAAATATCCCCCATATTTGGGCTGTTGGTGATGTAACAGGTCATATTCAATTAACACCCGTTGCGATTCATGATGCAATGTGTTTTGTTAAGACAGCATTTGAAAATATTCCAACAACACCTGATTATGATTTAATTACAACAGCAGTTTTTTCACAGCCAGAGATTGGAACGGTTGGTCTTTCAGAAGAGGAGGCGGTAAAGCGTTATAAGCGTCTTGAAATTTATCGTACAGTTTTTCGTCCTATGCGTAATGTTCTTTCTGGTAGTTCAGAGAAAATGCTTATGAAACTCATTGTTGATGGTGAAAGCCGTATTGTTGTGGGCGCTCATATTTTAGGGGAAAATGCTGGTGAGATGGCTCAGCTTATAGGGATATCTCTCAAGGGTAAGCTGACGAAGGATATCTTTGATGAGACGATGGCAGTGCATCCAACGATGGCAGAAGAATTGGTAACGATGTATAAACCAAGTTATATATATGAAAATGGGAAGAAAATAGAAAGTTAAACAGCATATATTGCGGTAAAAAGCTTTTGATATGCTAATCTGTAAGATTAATCTTTAGAGAGAGTGTAATGATAAAAGAATGGGCGCCTGACACTTGGAGAACAAGGCCAATTAAACAAGTTCCGACTTATCCGGATAAGTCTATGTTAGAAGATGTTGAGCGAAAACTGAGAAGGTATCCTCCTTTAGTTTTTGCCGGTGAAGCACGTGATTTAAAAAATGAATTAGCAGCCGTTGCGAAAGGCCAAGCTTTTTTATTGCAAGGTGGTGATTGTGCCGAAAGCTTTGCAGAACATGAAGCTGATAATATTCGTGATTTTTTTCGTGTATTTTTGCAAATGGCGATTGTTTTGACCTTTGGTAGTTCTAAACCGGTTGTTAAAATTGGTCGTATTGCTGGTCAATTTGCAAAGCCTCGCTCTTCTGATATTGAAAGAAAAGAGGGAGTTGAATTTCCTGCTTATCGTGGGGATATTATTAATGGCATTGAATTTGAAGCCGGTTCTCGTATTCCAGATCCGCAACGGATGTCTATGGCTTATCGCCAATCTGCGGCAACACTTAATCTATTGCGTGCTTTTTCACAAGGTGGCTATGCTAATTTAGAAAATGTTCACACATGGATGTTGAGTTTTGTTTCTAACAGTCCGCAGGGAGAACGTTATGAATTATTGGCAGAGCGTATTTCTGAAGCAATTGATTTTATGCGTTCTATAGGGATTACATCCAAAACACATTCTTCATTGCGTGAAACATCTTTTTATACCAGTCATGAAGCACTGTTGCTTGGTTATGAAGAGGCTTTGACTCGGATTGATTCAACTTCAGGAAATTGGTATGCAACATCTGGTCATATGTTATGGATTGGTGACCGTACGCGTCAGATTAACCATGCTCACGTTGAATATTGTCGCGGCATTAAGAATCCTATAGGATTAAAATGTGGTCCTTCCATTGAGCCTGATGAGCTTTTAAAATTAATTGATATTTTAAATCCTGAAAACGAGTTGGGGCGGCTTACTCTCATTACGCGCTTTGGTTATGATAAAGTTGAAAGTTATCTGCCTAAACTCATCCGTGCTGTTGAACGCGAGAAGCGTGCGGTTATATGGTCATGTGATCCAATGCATGGCAATACAATTACTGCCAATGGTTATAAGACGCGTCCTTTTGATTATGTTTTAAAAGAAGTAGAGAATTTTTTTGCAGTGCATCGTGGAGAGGGAACTTATCCAGGAGGCATTCATATTGAGATGACAGGTCGTGATGTTACTGAATGTACAGGAGGGGCGCACGCCATTTCTGTGGACGATTTATCTGATCGTTATCATACGCAATGTGATCCACGGTTAAATGCAGATCAAGCGTTAGAATTGGCTTTTCTTGTTGCTGAACTCCTTAAAAAAAATCGCGTGACTGAATCGTTAGCAATTGCTGCTGGGGGGTAGGCAAAAATTTGCCTAATATTTTTAGGTCATTATGGCAGAAAAGAATTTTAAAAAATGATGTTTCCGATGATGAAGAATAAAGTTGTGGTTGCTAAACTGATGAAATGATACAAAGGCTTATGAAAAATGATTTTCGGGTATCAATTGCCCAATTAAATCCTATTGTCGGTGATATTGAGGGGAATTTTTCTTTAGCTGTCATGGCGCATCAAAAGGCCAAAGAAGAGGGGGCTGATCTTGTTTTATTCACGGAACTTTTTATAAGTGCTTATCCGCCGGAAGATCTTGTTCTAAAACCTGCTTTTACAAAAACATGTGAAGAGACTGTTGAGAAATTAGCAAAGATAACCGTAGGCGGACCAGGAATTGTCATTGGTCTTCCATTAAGGCGCAATGGTAATATTTACAACGCTGTCATGGTTCTTGATGAAGGGAGAGTCATTGCCGAATGTTTGAAGTTTGATTTACCTAATTATGCTGAATTTGATGAAAAGCGTTTATTTTCTTCAGGTCCACGTCCTCAGCCTATTGTCTATCATGGAATTAAATTAGGAATAGTCATTTGTGAGGATCTTTGGAATGATTCCTCTCTTAGTACAGAGCTTAAAGATAAAGGAGCGGAAATTATTCTTGTCCTTAACGGATCTCCTTATTATCGTAATAAAACATTAAAACGTATAGACGTTGTTCATACACAGGCTCTACAATCTGGAGTGCCAATTATCTACGCTAATCAAGTAGGTGGTCAAGATGAGCTCGTTTTTGATGGTGGGTCTTTTGCCTTGAATGGACAAGGCAAAAAGATATTTCAAATGAAACACTTTGATAGCCATATTGCTTTAAGCCATTGGCAAAAAACAACGACGGGATGGCACTGTATTTCAGGTCCTAATGAAAGACTTCTCAATGGATTAGCGGCTGATTATCAAGCTTGTGTTTTGGGGTTGAAAGATTACGTTAATAAAAACGGCTTTAAGGATGTTATTCTTGGTCTTTCAGGAGGAATTGATTCAGCCCTGTGTACGGCAATGGCGGTGGATGCTCTTGGTGCTGAGAGGGTTCGCACCATTATGATGCCCTATCATTATACTTCGCAAGAATCATTAAAAGATGCCAAAGAATGTGCTGATCTTTTGGGATGTCGTTATGAAATCATACCGATTGCACAACCTGTTGAGGCTTTTTTAAAGACAATGGCACCTGTTTTTTCAGGGTTACCCTCTGACGTCACAGAGGAAAATCTTCAAAGTCGTATACGCGGTACACTTTTAATGGCGCTTTCAAATAAATTCGGCTCAATGGTGGTAACGACAGGCAATAAGTCAGAAATGGCTGTGGGATATGCAACACTGTATGGGGATATGAATGGCGGGTTTAATCCTCTTAAAGATATTTATAAAATGCAGGTTTATGCATTAGCGGAGTGGCGCAATAAAAATCACTTGCACAATTTGAGAGGACCAGAAGGAATGATCATTCCATCCAATATTATAGAAAAAGCACCCTCTGCAGAGCTGCGGGAAAATCAAAAAGATGAAGATTCTCTTCCGCCTTATCCTATTTTAGATGATATATTACAATATCTTGTAGAAAATGACATGAGTATTTGTGATATTGTTAAACGTGGACATTCACGAGAAACTGTTGCGAAAGTTGAACAGCTTCTTTATGGTGCCGAATATAAAAGGCGTCAATCTGCGCCTGGTGTAAAAATCAGTTACAAAAATTTCGGACGCGATCGTCGCTATCCTATAGTCAATCATTTTCGCGATAAAAATTGAGTATTATTTTATGGTTAAAGTTCGTTTTGCTCCCTCTCCAACAGGTTATATTCATATTGGCAATATCCGTATTGCGCTTTTCAACTGGCTTTATGCGCAAGCGTATAAGGGAGAATTTATTTTACGCTATGATGATACAGATATTGAACGTTCTAAACAAGAATATATCGATGCTATTGCTGTTGACCTTGAATGGCTTGGTATTCAACCAGATGCAATTTATTACCAATCCAAGCGATTTAATCGATATGATGAAGTGGCAGAAATTCTCAAACAACGTGGCCTTCTTTATCCTTGTTATGAGACAACAGAGGAATTAGAGCGGCGTCGTAAAATCCAGCTTTCACGCAAATTGCCTCCTGTTTATGACCGTGCAGCATTGAAGTTGACAACAGAAGAGAGAAAAAACTTTGAATCACAAGGTCGTAAACCCCATTGGCGTTTTCTTCTTCCTAATTTTGAAAGTGATCCTTTACACACAAAGCGAACAGAAGTTTGCTGGAATGATGCAATAAAGGGAAAGCAGACGATTGATTTAGCTTCTCTTTCAGATCCTGTTCTTATTCGTGAAGATGGAACCTATCTTTATACATTGCCGTCTATTGTTGATGATGTAGATATGGCTATTACGCATATTATTCGTGGGGATGATCATATTACAAATACAGGCGCTCAAATTGCTCTTTTTAAAGCTCTTAATGCAGAATTACCGGTTTTTGCTCATACCAATTTATTGGCGACAGTTTTAGGAAAAGGATTTTCAAAACGTAATAATGATCTTTCTATTCGTTCTCTACGGGAAGAAGGATTTGAATCTATAGCTGTTCAATGCCTTGCCGTTTTGATTGGGACATCGCAAAATGTGCATCCCTATCCCAATCAAGCTGCGCTTTTAGAGCATTTTAATCTCCAAGATACGTCAAGATCCGTTGCAAAATTTGATATTGCTGATCTTCTTGCTTTGAATAGTCATCTTGTCCATGAGTTAACCTATGAGGAAGTAAAAATGCGCCTTAAAAAACTTTCTATTGAGGGAGATAAGGCGGAATATTTCTGGAACGCGATAAGAAGCAATATTAATAAAGTCAATGATGCTGTTTTTTGGTGGAAAATCATTCATGATGAACAGAATTTTGATACAGTAGCACTAGAGGATCGTGCTTTTGTGCACCAATCACTCGATTTCTTACCTGAAGGTGCTTTGAATGAGGAAAGTTGGAAAATTTGGACAACAGCATTAAAAGAAAAAACAGGTCGAAAAGGAAAAGCTTTATTTATGCCATTACGTCAGGCACTTACGGGCATGGATCATGGACCTGAAATGGGAAAAATTTTGCAGCTTTTAGGGCGTGAAAAGGTAACGGAAAGGCTCTCTAGGAAATAAGAGCGGATTTTTTAAAAGTATTTCGTTCATTTCACTCTAAAAGAGAGTAGAGAACGGGTTTATTTACACGTTTTTATAAGCATGAAAGCAGGAATATCATCACCAAATCCAATAGGTGTGTAATTCTTATTTTTTCGTGAGCGTTGTTGCTCAGATGGCTTCTCCTTATTATTTGCATTTTTGATATATTCTGTTTTATTCTCTTCTACAGATTTTTTAGTGTGAACAACAGGCTCTTTTGGAGCAGTTTTCTTTGATGGTTTTGAAGATTTTTTCTTTACAACAATATCTTCTGTTTGATCATCGGCTATTAAAGTTGAGAGATCTCCATTGAGCCATTCAATTTTTTCATTACTCATTTCCTCGATGGCATTGATATATTTTTGATCAGCTTTTGTAACGATTGTAAAGGCTTTTCCGCTACGATTTGCACGCCCTGTACGACCAATTCGATGGATATAGTCTTCAGCATGTGTAGGAACATCATAGTTAAATACATGACTTACAGCTGGAATATCGAGTCCACGGGCAGCAACATCAGAAGCAACAAGAAGTGTAAGTTTATTATTTTTAAAATCAGCTAGGGTGTTCATGCGCGAATATTGGTCCATATCTCCATGAAGTGCCCCTACATTAAAGTTATGTTTGATAAGCGATCTAAAAAGTTCAGAGATATCTCTCTTTCGATTACAGAAAATGATTGCATTTTGAAGCTCTGCACCTTCATTTTGGATAAGCTCTCGTAAAACCGCTCTTTTATCCCATGATTTATTTCCAGATTTGACAAGCCGTTGTGTAATTGTGGTAGCTGTTGAGGAAGCTTTTGTAACTTCAACAGATACAGGAGAATGTAAAAATTGTTTCGTTAGCTTTGTAATTTCTGGCGCCATTGTTGCAGAAAAGAACAAAGTTTGACGCGTAAAAGGGGTTAGTTTACAGATGCGTTCAATATCAGGAATAAAGCCCATATCCAACATGCGATCAGCTTCATCAATCACAAGGATTTCAACGCCCATCAGGAGCAGTTTACCGCGCTCGCAATGATCAAGAAGGCGCCCTGGTGTTGCTATAAGAACATCAGCTCCCCGTTCAAGTTTGCGATCTTGGAGTTCAAAAGAAACGCCACCAATCAAAAGAGCAACATTTAAACGATGATTTATGCCGTATTTATCGAAATTTTCTTCAACTTGAGCTGCAATTTCTCTTGTTGGTTCTAAGATGAGTGTACGGGGCATTCGTGCTCTTGCACGACCTTTTTCAAGGAGAGTGAGCATAGGCAATACGAAAGAGGCAGTTTTACCTGTTCCCGTTTGGGCGATTCCTAAAACGTCTTTTCTTTGAAGGACATGCGGAATTGTTTCACTTTGAATAGGTGTCGGAGCTGTATACCCCGCTGATTTCACCGCATTAATAACCTTTGCGGAAAGACCTAAATCATCAAAACTGTTTAAAGATGGTATCATTTTTTTATCAACTGCTCTGTGATTTTAACTGCGCTATCTAATGATGATTATAACCAATATTCTACACTCTTTAAAAGTGTTAAGATGTTTTCACAAAAAAACTAACTATAACAATCATATACATATAAAACGCATAATACAATCATTAATAGCGAAATTGTTCTGATAAAATGCGCTCATCCCATGAATGATTTGAGTCAAAAAGGATTGAAGCTGTTACTTCTGTTGCCATTGAAATAGTAACTGAATGGACAGATTTAACTTCAATATTATCTGCAGCAGCGTTTACAGGGCGTTTGTCAGGTTCAAGCATATCAAAGCGCACTGTTACTGTATCGGGAAGCAAAGCTCCATGCCAACGCCGAGGGCGAAAAGGGCTAACGGGAGTGAGGGCCATAAGGGGAGCCATAAGAGGTAAGATAGGTCCTTGTGCTGATAAATTATAGGCGGTTGATCCAGCTGGTGTAGCGACGAGGACACCATCACAACTTAATTGTTCCATGCGTACGTTGTTATCAATGGTGATGCGAATTTTTGCCGCTTGATAAGATTGCCGAAAGAGGGATACTTCATTAATTGCAAGCGCCTCGATAGAATCTTGACATTCAGATTTTGCAATCATGCGCAGGGGATGGATTTCTTTTTTATGTGCGGCAGCAATACGATTGGGCAATTTTTTTTCATGAAATTCATTCATAAGAAACCCTACAGAACCTTGATTCATACCATAAATAGGTTTGCCTGTGTTCATGACATCTCGTACGGTTTGTAACATTGTCCCATCACCACCGATTGCAACAACAATATCAGTTTCTTCCAGAGAAGAATGACCATAAACGGAAATTAATTTATGGGTAGCTTTGATAGCCTCCTCAGTTTCTGCGGAAATAAAATGAAAGCGACTTGGTAATGTAGCCATTTAAAAATTATCCTGATACTTATAATTTATGTTGTAACTTATTTTTGAGAGTTTTGAAGTTGTAATAAAAGCTCTTTTTATAATAAAAAGAGCATTGAATAAAGAGAAGTTATTTCAAGGTAAAGTATCATTAAAAAGTAAAAGGAATGCGTTGTTAGATAAATTACAAACGAGTAATTTTTTTATTAGAATGATAATTTAGCATTGAAGCTAAGAGTATGATTAGTTAAAAGACCATAACTGATTTTAATAATCAGTGTGAAGCACCCGTAGCTCAGCTGGATAGAGCGCTGCCCTCCGAAGGCAGAGGTCACAGATTCGAATTCTGTCGGGTGCACCAAATTCTTCAACTTCATATCATCCTAAATAACAAGATTACCTAAAAAGAAGCCAATTTCCTCTTTTATGAAAATGGTTATTTGAGTTGTTTATTAAGTTTTGCAGCGAATAAGCAAATGATTTTAAGAGAAGTAAAATTTACGGCTGCGTATATAATTTTTCGGTTAGTCATTTTGAATATCGAGATAAAAAAGCAAGGTTATCTAAATATGCTTTCAATTTAACTATAAACATTTAAAAAGTACATTTAATTCAATATGTTATTGTACAACTGATCTGGCGATGTTGATAGTAGATCGCTAAATATATTGTTTTGAGCATTAAAATAGATAGCTAAATTTGCTTTTATTCTATTTTTGGAGTTAAAGGCTGTTATGGTGATATGGAACGCAGATGAGGAATATCACCAGTTAAAGGAATAATAAGGGGGAAAAAACAACCGTCAAGATTTGAATTGTTTCAAAATGCTGTATTCGATATGGTTTTGATATGGGTATCTGGTGATTTCTCTATACACCAATACTGCCAGTTATGTTGGATGAAGGATTGTTTAGCTTTAATCAACTTTCTTATATACCGAACACTAATTATGGTGGTTATTTAGTTGGGAGTATGTTCTTTACGTTTGGCAGTAATTGGGATTATATTTCTTGCTCCTCGCATACTATCTTGTGCAGCTATAGTGATGAGTGCACTTAATTATTTTCATGGCGTTAACACTTAGTCCTTTTGATCCGTTTTGCTGCTGGTGTTGCGAGTGTAGCAATGATGGTTTTGGGTTCTATTATAGTCATACAGCATAGCCATATGGGCGGATTATTGCTTCGCTTTATGCAGGTGTAGGAGTTGGTATTCTACTACTAGGTAATGAATATGTTATTATTAGTTTGAACAGAGCGCTTGATGCAACAAACATTTGGTTTGGAGCTGGCTTAATGTCTGTTCAAAACTTTTAAAAACATACAGGTTTAATTATGATAACTATATCAAAAAACATCTCCGTTATTTCTTTCATTGCAAATGAAACCGCTCCTGTTAATCAGAAAAAACCATCCAAAATATGAATAGATCAATCAAATGGATTTCGTGACTGGTCATGTATATATATATATTATCGCATTCGTGCTTTAAACGATTTTGGTGATGTAAAAAAAGCGATCTGGATGGCTTTTATTGAAAATGAAAGCAATCTCTCTCATGATGGTAATTGCTGGGTTGCTGATAATGTCTGTGTTGTAAAATCTGGTTGTGTTTATGAAAATATAAGGGGCTATGGCAATGCTGCCATTGGTGGCTATGTGTATGGCAATACCCTTATATGTGATAAAACCCATGTGTATTTTGGTGTTCATGTTTATGACAATGCTCATCTTTCTTATAACGTTTGAGTTTATCATTAAGCGCGGGTTTATGGGAATGCAAAATTATCCGGTAGTGCACGTATTCATAGCAATGCCGCGGTTTATGATCATGCGGTTGTTAGGCAAGGTTTACGGCAATGCTAGCGTGGGGTGTCATACTAAGGTCTACGGCTCTGTTTATGGCTATGCCAAGATCTCCTGATTATATCGTGATTAGAAGTAATGTATATGGCAATGCAAGAATAAAAAGACATAGCGATTTATATTCGGTTCCCATAAATTGAGAGGTTTATGAAAGTGATGATGTTATCAAGATTGATAAACAGAATAAATGACAGACGTGGAGGGTGCTTCTTTGATGGTTATAAACGCATCATAAAAGAAAGCTGTGCCAATTGATATGACGCTGCTTTTAAATAGAGGTACTACAGATCATACAAAAGAAGTCAATAATGAATGTATGTATACAAAACGTATCATATTGCAAACGCTCTATTCTATTGATTAAAACTGATCAAAAGGAACGTAAATGACAGATATGATCTTTAATCACTCATTTGAATTACAGAACCTATAAACACTTTATGTATGGCTATAAAGCGTATTAAGAATAACGCTCGCATTTTTGAAGTGGTCATTTGACACAAAGTACATTATCAAAATGTCTCAACGCTTGGTAGGTTCATATCAAGACAATCAAGAGAAAATGCGTATTAAGTAAATATTTGTAACAAAACCCGTTGTTTACATTTACGAACATTGGTTTTTAAAAGCAGCTTTTCATAAGACAATAAACAACCGCTTTTTATAAAATCTAAGGCTTTTAAACTGTTATAAATCTAGGTTTCAAACGTATTTATAGAGATATCATTTTATGTCTCTAAACGTTTAAACGTTCATTTAGTGAGGTTCTCATAAGCGTATTTTCACTTTGCATTTAAACATAACTTCTTTTCAAATAAGCCGCTCTATATTTGGGCTGGCAAAATTAACCAGCTCAAATTCGAGTTCGTTAACTTTAGAATAGAGCATTCTTTAAACATTGTCGCTTTTGACTCAAAATTGAGTAAAACACCATGCCTTTGTAATATGATTGCAATCCTTTTGAAATTTATCTACTTATCTTTGTCTTAATAAGTATCCTCAAATTTGAGGGGATTTCATTTGGTTTCGTATTTTTAAACTATAACTTTTAAAACGTTTTTTGCTTGTTTGCCTGCGTTATATCATTAAAAATCTTTTGATTTCTACGACATAACATTATCAATTTCATTACCTGTTGTGATGATAGTATCTATATAATGTCTGCTTATTATTGACTAACTTTTTAGTAAGCGGCGCTTTAAAATCGACTTGTCTTTAAATCCTTTTATGTGCCCTTAATGAATTAAAACCTATTCTATGATAGTTTCAAATGATTATTTCTTTTAAGGTTTAGCTCAAAAAAAGAGTAAACCCCATACCATTTTTTAAACGCATGCAATTTATGTTATCGATAATTTCAAACGATTACGTTTTTAATAATGCGATTTGTGTGTGATAAAAACGTATCATAAAATTTATGAACTGTTATGAATGATAGCTGCGTTCACTTCATTTGAATGTTTACATGCGTTTTATGGTCTATCCATACATGGTAATTGTTTATGAAAAATGGTTAATTAAATCACGTATAAAAGTGTAGATTTTAAATGGGATTCATATAAAATAATTGCACACAAACTATTGACTTTATTATATTTTTTATGAATAAGATTCCATCTCGTTTAGACGTTACAAAAGAAATCACCAAAGGCCTTATTGATAAGATTCTTCTCTTACACGGCGTTATCACTTTTGTTTGCAAAAATCTGCTTCGCTTTTGACTTTTGATATGGATAAAACCTCTTTTGAGCTAGAGCAAAGAATTTTTTAATCATGGAGAGTGCAACAGTGCTCTTCAAAATCTTGATTGGTCTGTTGAAAAAATTAAAGAGGTAGATAATTATTCAGCACGTTATCAACTACCAGATTGTGAAGTACAAATTCTTTATAATGACGCAATTATCAAAGGTTATCCGTAATTTGATGTTGGAGTTTCGATTAGTACTGGTATTTTATCTGCAATTGATCCCTATCAATTCTCAGCACTTACAAGATCTACAACTTGATTTTTATAAAAAGGGGTTGAGAGTTTGTGAAGAAGGAATATATGCAGATTGGTTGGAATTAAGCTTGATTATGTCTTGAAATAGGCGATAGAAAGAATTGATCTTCATAAATGCTTTTATTCCAGATATGGAGCACCATCTTGGCGAAAGAATGAAGTTGGAGGCACATAAAGGTTATCAAGGTATATGATGCAGATTATAGCTTACTTCATATTGGTGCACTGTCTTTATTGGGTGATGTTGCAACCTTACAATCTTATTATCAAAGTTTCAGTGCAGAGGATCATTTAGGCTTTGATGAAAATACCCAACAGATTCATCTGAACGTGCATTGGCTTTAGTCAAAGAAGTGGTGAAATCTAAGCAGCTCAGCTACGCTTTAATTAAAAAGTAGCAAAAATATGAGCTATCTAGAAGAAAAACAAAGTTCTTAATAAGGGCCTTTCCAGAGAGGTGGAGTTTCATTCTTGCAAGGAAAAAAATAGCTAAATTTATCGAAACAAAAGCTAAGGAATAGCTCCTTAAGAAATATCAAGAAGATCTAAAAAGATTATAGGAGCCAGAGTCTGGTTTAAAGATGCCATCATCAGTTGAGTGAACTCAACAATGGTGGAGTTTTATCCATTGGCGGAAATCTGATGTTTGAAAGAGGCTTTCTTGATGTGAAGGTAATATTGTAATAAATAATTATTATAAATCAATATATTGTATATATTCATTGTTTTGAGATTAATGACCATTGACAAATAATTTTGCACCATTTTCTCTCTCCCAGCTTTTCGTCAATCATCAATGAAAATTTTTTATAATGGAAAGTTCATTGATAATATAACTTTTGTATGTCATTATTTTACGCTTAAAAAAATATAAAAATAATGAAATGCAATTGAGTTATCAACTGCTTATTCTTTTCAATTTTTAATCATAAAAAAATCTTTTTATTCATTTTGCTTGTAAAAAGAACTAGCTTTTTTCTGGTGATACAAGTGGAGAAATAAGGATTTTAGATATGTTTCTGCGTTCCATTTCAATCACTTTAAAGTGTAAACCATCAGTTTCAAAGCTTTCTCCCTCATTTGGTAAATGACCAAACTGCCAAAGCATAAAGCCTGCCAGAGTCGTATAACGATCTGCTTCATCCACAAGGTTACGCCCAAGATAACCACTTAAACGGCGGATATCAGCATATCCCTCAACAAGAAGACTGCCATTTTCAAGTTGTTCTGCGATCATGAGTTCTTCATCGTCATCAGGAAAGTCTCCTGCAATAGCTTCAAGAATATCGGTTGGTGTTGCAATTCCTTCAAAAGATCCATGCTCATCAACAATAATTGCAAGCTGAATCGAAGAATGACGTAATTGCTCCATCAATCGTAAAACACTTGTATTTTCATGAACAACGAGGGGTTCTCGCATAGCTTTTTTCCAATTAATCTTTTTCCCCTCAGCCAAATTCAAAAGAAGATCTTTTGTCAACGCAACGCCAACAAATTCATCCACTTTTTCACGCGCAAGAATTAAGCGGCTATGTTTAACCTTTTGTAATTCTTCACGCATTTCATTTTCATCAGCATTTAAATCTAACCACTCAATCTCATTACGCGGCGACATGATAGAGCGAACAGGGCGATCAGCTAAATCGAGAACACCACGAATCATCTCCTTTTCTTCTGGTCTAAACAACTCAGAAGCTGCGGCCTGTTCAGCAATAACATCTACAGTCTCAGCAAGGTGACTATCTTTGCTTCCTCCTCCTAAGAGCCTCAAAACAGCATCAGCTGTTCTACTGCGTAGATCATTCGTTTTAATCATTTTTTCACGGTTACGACGTCCAATTTGATTAAAAGCTTCGATGAGAACAGAAAAACCAATAGCAGCATACAAATACCCTTTTGGAATATGAAAACCAAATCCTTCAACAATGAGAGTAAAACCAATCATCATCAAAAAACCAAGACAAAGGATTACAATAGTGGGATGACGATTAATAAAACGCATAAGAGCACCAGATCCGCACATCATTACTCCCATAGCAGCTATGACTGCGATATACATAACTGCTGCCTGCTCTTTTGCAATCATACCTGTTGCGGTAATAATACTGTCTAGTGAAAAAACGGCATCCAGCACCACGACTTGGACGATTACTTGCCAAAAAACAGCATAACCAACGCCTGTTTTTCTTTCATGTGATACTCCTTCTAACCTTTCATGTAATTCTAGCGTTCCCTTTGCGAGCAAAAAGGCTCCACCACCGATTAAAATAAAGCTATGCCAACTAAATACAAAAGATGAAAGTGAAAGAATGACCCTATCGAGTCTCATAACCCATCCAATAACGGTAAGAAGGAAAAGCCGCATAATTAATGCTAAAGTAAGACCTATAAAGCGTGCGCGGTCACGCAAATGCAGTGGCAATTTTTCAGCTAAAATTGCAATAAAGATAAGGTTATCTATTCCTAAAACAATTTCGAGAAAAACCAGCGTGATCAAACCAAACCACGCATGGGGATCAGTGATCCATTCCATCATTCCTTACCTTTTAGAAGCTTAAAAGCGCGCGATTGACAAAAAAAATTCATAGTCTTTTATTCGTATATTGGATCATGAACATTGAATGTAAAAAACTTATATTCAAAGAAAAAAACAGCACAATATTGCTTGAATGCATGTGATTGTTGATAAAACAAAATGATGCCCCATCCCGCTTACAACCACAAGAAGGTTCCTCTAATTTTCGCTCGGGCATTATGCTCGATAATCCTCTAACTATAGGTTCTGTATAACAATCAGAACATTTATTTATAAAGCTTCTTATAATGGGTTTATTTTTATATAAGATCAAGTGGTGAATATCATATTTTTAACCTTACAGACAATGAGTTTATATAACAAACAACAAAATATCTGGACATCTATCCTTAGGAGCGTTATAGAAACGCTCATTCTCGTCTTTTGAGAAGCTTATGGGTGATTAGCTCAGTCGGTAGAGCAGCTGACTCTTAATCAGCGGGTCGTGGGTTCGATCCCCTCATCACCCACCATTTTATTTTATACCGTAAATAACTTATTGATTGCGTAATTTTTTTTAAGGTACGAGTTGCTAAATAAAATTGGGCAGTAGGATTTCCCCATATCTGTTTGTTTAAAAGTGAAGATTGTTGATATAGCTTAGTCATCGGTGTTTGTACTTTTTAGGGGACTCAAAGAACTTCCAAAGGACATTTAAAGATCTTTTAATGCGTATTGTTTCTTTTTTGAAGTTGCAATTGGTAAGGAGAAGCCTCTTACCGACAATTGTGTTATTTAAAGGGGTATAAAAATCAACAGTTTTCACTTCTTTTAATATAAATTGATTAAATTTTTTTTGGATTTTTAGCATATTGTTTAAAGACAGAAGAAACTTTACACTTTAGTTGTGTCAGCAGCGTGGATATTTTTTGATAACTCTCCCGCTTAAACAAAAAACTTCTGTAACAATCATCAGTATTCCAAGAGGGTAAATCAAGCTAAAATAAAGTAGTTAGCTGGACATACAAGTAATAAAATTAGATCAGTTTAATTGTTTAAAGCTAATACCTGTTAAACGAAAGACAATAAACTTTAATGAGGCTTAAAGTTTTAAAATATTAAGCTGTGTGGTTACGCTATGCTGTCTTTCCGTTAGCTAAACCTCTAAAAATATAAATATTAAGAAAGCCACACAGATTCATTATAATATATTGATTTATAAAGAATTGATTATTCTTTATTTAAAAAAAACTTTACTATCATAAACTTCTTTTGTTTCAATCCCTCTTATAATGAATTAATTAAAATCATTCATTTTTGCATCATAAATGGGATTAATGTGTGGATAAAGACTATTGAAGAAAGGCATAAAAATAATTCTTATTAATGTTCTTAAGTGCTAAAAGTTATCATAACATTGGAAAAATAGTATAATGGCACAGGCTTGCTCTTTTATTAAGTATAAAGATGATGGTGCAACAATAGCTTTACTATTATACCATTTATGGGTATTGTTGTGTAATGGAGAAGAGCGTTGAAAGAGGTTTCTTAAAAAAGATATGTAAATTGGCAACACGATGGTGTTTTGTTCTTTTATAGGTACATAAAAAAAGAAGTCATTGATAGCCTTTTATTTATTCAGGTGGTGTTTTGGGGGCTCTTTTCCAATATTGTTGCGCCTCAAAAATGACGACCACAAATAATGAAAGGATGAGCGGTATAATCAAATAAAACATTCTAAAGACAATAAGTGCTGCAATAACATCGGTTGGATTTATATTGGGCATGCCTGTTATGAAAAGAGCTTCAAGAACTCCTACTCCTCCTGCTGGAGCATTAGAGAGAAGAGTTATCGTAAAAGACGCTAGGAAAACACCAAGAACAGAGATAAAATGAATATCTGCGTTATGTGGGAGAACAGCATATATAATTCCTGCTGCTCCTAAAAGCTCTAGAGGGCTAATGAGAAGCTGTTGAATAACAATTTTCAGTCGTGGATAGGAAAGTTGAATTTTCTTCCCCAAGCGTAAGGGCTTTAACTGAAGCCAGCTGCCAAACGTATAAAGTGCTATACAGCTGAGTAAAATTGCTCCAGCCGTTGTTCCGAGCCATTCAGGAAGTTCTTTATGAATGAGGGTGATAATTTCGGGTTGCAGCACCAAAACGATTCCCAAAAGTAAGATTGTGCCGATTACAAAAGTAAAAGAGCAAAAACCTACTAATATTGCGATTTCTGTTCCGTTTAATCCTTTCATTTTATAGGCGCGATAGCGTACAACGGCACCAGAAAAAACTGAAGCACCGATATTGTGTGAAAGAGCGTAGGTTGTAAATGAACATATAGCGATAAAAATCCAAGAAATTTTATGGCCTAGATGTTGCAAGGCAATTCGATCATATCCAGCAAGAGCAGCATAAGCTAGGAGAGAACATAAACAGGCTAATAACCAGTGCTGTGCATTTAAATTGCTCAAGCGCTCCAATACATCCCCAAATGAAATGGCAGAGAGCTTCATATAAAGAATTCGAATAGATACCAGCATTGCTAAGATACCAATCAATGGCCATATAAATTGCTTTATTTTCACGATTCTGTATCCATTTTATGTTTTCTGTAAATTTTCATGATTGAGCATATTCCTTACAGATCTTCGTTCTGTTATATACTCTATAATACCATTGGCAATTTCTTCATCATCTGTTACTACAACATCAGCACCTAAATCAATGAGATATGTTGTTTCTGTGTCGGATAATGCATGTGTGATTATCTGGATATCTTTCTTCATATCACGGATATTCACGATACATTCTCCTACTTCAATGGTACTTCGCATTGTAATAACAACTTTATGTGCATTATTTATATTTGCTGCGTTCATTATTTCTTGTTGAATGATATTGCCGCAAATAGCCTCAAAGCCATCTGCAATCGCTTTATCAGAGAGGCGTTTTGATTCTTCTACGATCACTATAGGTTCACCTCTATTTATTAAAGATAATGCAACACACTTACCGATACGACTATAGCCAATAATTACGATATGGTTGTTTTTTAAGGTCATCGGTAAAAAATCTTGGTCAGGATCTTGTGGATCAATATCAATAATTGTTTGGGTATTTTGTGAAGATGCAGAATTTTTTTCTAGACGTTTTTTAATTTTATTACAGGCAATGAAAACAAGAGGATTGAGCAAAATAGAAAAAATTGCTCCTCCAAGAATTAAATCATGAGCGTCATTGTTTAAAAGTCCTAAGCTTAAACTTAAACCAGCAAGGATAAAGGAAAATTCTCCGATTTGGGCAAGGCTTGCAGAAATAGTCAAAGCTGTTGCATTAGAATAGCGAAAAGCTTTAACGATGAAAAAGGCAACAGCAGATTTTCCGATTACGATAATGAATAAGGTTGCTAAGAGAGGGAAAAAATGAGTTAAGAGTTTCTCGGGGTCAAATAACATGCCTACAGAAACAAAAAAGAGAACAGAAAAAGCATCGCGCAGTGGTAAAGATTCTTCCGCGGCACGGTGGCTTAATTCTGATTCGCTCATGACCATACCAGCAAAAAAAGCACCAAGAGAAAGAGAAACTCCAAATAAATGAGCGGCTCCGAAAGCTACTCCTAATGCAATAGCAAAGACGCTAAGACGAAATAATTCACGTGATCCCGATTGTGCGCTCATTTTTAAAAGCCATGGGATAACGCGTCGCCCAATGACGAGCATAAGTGCAATAAATACAATTACCTTCAGGATGGTGAGACCAAAAATACCCCAAATACTTAAATCCAACCATTGAACAAGAGGATCCAACGCTTCTTTTTTGGTATTGCTGAGGGCACTTGCCAAGGAAGGGATGAGGACAAGTATAAGGACCATTGCTAAATCCTCAATAATCAACCATCCAACGGCAATGCGTCCTTTTTCTGTTTCAATAAGATGACGCTCTTGCAAAGCACGTAGCAGGATAACGGTACTTGCTATGGATAAAGCAAGACCGAAAATCAAACTACCACTAAAGCCCCATCCCATAATCAGACCAAGGCACAAACCTAGAAAAGTAGAAAATGCCATTTGTGCAATAGCAGCGGGGACAGCAATAGCTTTGACAGATAAAAGGTCTTTTAATGAAAAGTGGAGCCCAACACCAAACATCAGCAAAATAATACCAATTTCAGCAAGTTGATTAATGATGACGGAATCTATTTTAAATCCGCCTGTATTGGGTCCCACAATAACACCAGCTAACAAATAGCCTACAAGGGGTGAAATACGTAAACGGCTAGCAATCATTCCCAAGAGAAATGCTAAACATAAGCCTGCAACAATAGTTGTGATAAGTGGTGTGTCGTGGAGCATGGATTATTTACTATTCTTGATCAAAAAGCGAATGAATGAAAACGACTATATTTCTATGAGAAGAGAGGCGAGATGTACCATACGCATTAAAGGGCATTTTTATTTCACTTTGATATTTGCACGATTATTTCGCTCACGCCACCAATTTCCTAGCAGGAGTAAAATAGGAGCAGCAATAAAGATAGAGGATGATGTTGCAATAATAATCCCAAAGACCATGGGTAATGCAAAATTATGAACAGCACTTCCACCCCATATCGCCATGGGGAGCATCGCAAGAATTGTTGTGGCTGATGTAAAAAAACAACGTACAAGAACCTGATTAATTGACAGATCAATCAGCTCGCGCAACGGCATTTTTTTATAAAGACGCATATTTTCGCGCATCCTATCATAGACGACAACTTTATCATTTATAGAATATCCAACAATTGTTAAGAGTGCGGCGATAGCCGTTAAATTAAAATCAAATTGAAATAAAGCAAAAAAGCCAATCATTTTTGTGGTGTCTAGAATGAGAGTGATAATTGCTCCAATGGCAAAGAACCACTCGAAGCGTAACCATATATAGAGAGACATGGCAATAGCCGCAAGAATAACAGCAGTAAAAGCAGCTGTGGCAAGCTCACCTGAAATTTTGGGACCAACAACTTCTATTTGATCGAATGTGGTATCGGGATAGATATTTTGTACAGCTGTTTTGACCTTATCAATGGCGGTGGTTTGTTGTGCTTCGCCACCGCTTTGTTTCTGCATGCGAATTAATACGGTATTTTCGTTATCAATATTTTGCAAGGTAACTTCACCAATATTAAGAGTAGAAAGCTTGGAACGCAGAGTTGCTAGATCTGCTGGTCCTTTCGTGGTAATACTCATTTGGCTTCCGCCAATGAAATCAATACCAAAATTCAATCCAGGCTTAAAAAAGAGAAAAACTGAAGCCATTGATAAAACAATTGAGACGCCAATACCAATGAAACGTGCTTTCATAAAGTGGAAAGTTGTGTTTTGTGGCATGATGTTGAAAGCAGAGTGAATATGCAATTTTTTAATCTTCCATTTACGAACGATCCAAATCATGATGATGCGTACAATGGTGATATTTGTAAACATGGAGATGATAATACCAAGCAACATTGTTACGGCAAAACCACGAACGGGACCGGTCCCGAACCAAAATAGTAAGACGGTCGCTATAATTGCTGTAACATTTGCATCAACAATGGTTGCAAAAGCGTGTTTAAATCCACGATCTAGGGCTGCAAAAGCACCCACACCTTTTCGACTTTCTTCACGGATACGTTCATTGATAAGGATATTAGCATCAACGGCAATACCGATGCCTAAAATAATACCAGCAATACCAGGCAGCGTAAGCGTAGCTCCCAAAAGACTCAGTGCAGCAAATGTTAAAATTGTGTGCAGAGCTAGTGCTATATTGGCAATTAATCCCCAAATACGATAGAGAAGAAAAATAAAAATTGCAACAAGAATAAAGCCAATTATGCCGGTGTAAAGTCCCATTTGGATAGCATCAGCACCAAGATTTGGACCTACGGTTCTCTCTTCAATGACCGTGAGTGGTGCGGGGAGGGAACCAGCACGAAGCAGAGCAGCCAGAGTTGAGGCTTCTTTGGGGTCAAAGTTTCCTGTAATTTGACCTTGTCCATTGGGAATGACACTATTGATGGTCGGAGCGGTTAAAACTTTATTATCCAGAACAATGGCAAAAGGACGGTTAATATTTTGTCGTGTTATATCGGCAAATATTTTTGCACCAGCGGAATCTAGCGTAAATGAAATAATGGAACGTCCTGGTATTTGGGGGTCAAAACCTGCACGGGCATCTTTCAGGACATTTCCATCTAAAGCAATTTGATCATAAATTGCATAATGTTGTGTTGCATCAGTGTATCCAGGGAGAATAGAAACACCTATAGGGGGGTTATTGGGGTCCACATTAGAAGGAACAAGATGAAAACTCATCTTAGCGGTTGTTCCTAAAAGATCACGCAGTTGTTTTGGATCTTGTAGTCCAGGCAATTGGACCATAATACGATCATTTCCGACCTTTTGGATGGCTGGTTCTGAAACACCAACTTGATCTATACGACGACGGATGATTTCTAAGCTTTGTTCAATAGCATTGCTGACACGGTCTTTTATACCAGCTTCTGTTAATGTGACGCGGAGAGTTTCATTTTGAGCACTGATCGTGATGTTATGTTCTGTTGTGCCAAAGCTACTGTGTATGGGGGTTATTAATGTTTTCAAAGCAGAGAGTGCTTTTTCAGTTTGCGATGGGTCAGAAATAAGGGCAATAACGCTATCTTCAACGATACGCACACTTGAGGTGCGGATTTGTTTTTCACGCAATACATTGCGCACATTGCTTAAAACTATATGTAACTGATCGCGTTTTAACGTTTTGCTATCAACCTCGAGCAGGAGAGAAGAGCCTCCTTGAAGGTCAAGACCAAGTGCTACACGGGTGTCGGGTAAGAATTTCGAGTTTTTAACTTGTTCGTGTGAAAATAAATTGGGTAAGGCAACATAAATGCTGCTTAAAAGAATAAAACAATAAAGGGTAGTTAACCAACCAGGTGTACGCATGATATATTCCGTAAATAGGCAATCTAACAGTTATTCAAAGTTAAAAGCACAAGTAAAATAAGATGATCGTTTTTATATTCAAGGAAGAGAATTAAGTATGTTCATTGGGAGGAGCGCGTTTATTTGAGAAATATTGTGTTTTAACGTTACGAAATCGTGTGTCAACAGCTGGAATCTTTATTAAAAAGAAATCCAATGTTAGGATTTTTTGAAAGGTCCTCATAAAAATAGATTCTGTATGGAGTGTTACAAGTTTTTTGTTTTCAGTTGTGGTAACATTCACCTGATCACACTTATGATGTAAATCAAATCTATTCGTTTTAATGACATTATTGGTGTGTGATTGTTTGATTAAATAAGCACGCGTTTCTAGGTTGCTTGTCAAGAATACACCTAAACTGGATAGAAAAATCCAAGTTGTCAAAGGAAGAAAATCTTCTTTTTTGCAATAAAGGTGCAAAAAAAACATGCTAGAGTGCCTTCTTTAATCTTATTGAGTTCAGCTTATTTATCATTCTTTTATCTTATTACCAGTATTATAGGATAAGGGAAAGCTTTTATAAGATTATTCTATAAAAGTTGAAAATATCTACTTTATACCATATTTAAAAGAGAAAAATAAAATCCCTTTTGTGCTCATAAGGTAGATATGTATTCATTTTGTAGAAAAAACATCCACATACTTTTCCTTCTTTTGGGGATTATCTTTGTATTTAATTCTGGTGCATGGGGTAATAGGGGGGCACAAAATACAATTGTCGAACAAACGATAGCTTCTTATTCAGTTGATGAAATTATTCTGCAACAACAGTTGATTATTAAGACTCTTGAAGAAAATACTGAAACTTTAAAAAGAGATTTTGACAGAAAGCCAGAAGATGAGCGTGCTTTAGAAGAATTACGGTTACGTGCACAAGATATCAGTGAACGTGCTATTGAGGCAGCATTTGTTTTGCGTCCTCCTCTTAATGAGATTAATACACTTCTTGATCAATTAATGGAGCTCCATCGTGACGTGAAAAAACTGAAAAGCTCTGTGAAGGAATATTCCTATTTGATAGAGCAAAAAGCTAAAATTAACAGTATCATGCTTCGTTTTGAAGCAATTTTCTTAGCGGCAAATAGAATAGCTGAACTTTCTATTTCTCAATCTCGGGAGCTTTTTAAACGCACACTTACGTATAGGCTTGAGTTTTCGATTCCGATGGTTAAACATCTCGTCCAAAAAACAAAAGAGGCTTCATCAGATTTTCTTGTGTTGTTAAATTCTTGGTGGAATTTTATATTTTACTTCAAGTTTTTACAACTATTTCTTTGCTTTTTAATTCCACTTTTTATTACTTTGGGACTTTCGTATTTTTCTCAAAAAGTTCTTGTTCATGTGTATTGCCACTTTACGAAGTCTAATGAGGAAATATCTTATTTACAACGCTTATTGATCGCCTTTATTTCAGTTCTCTTACCTTCACTTGTATGTATTCTTTGCGTTTATCTTGTGTTGTTTTTGTTTCGTAGTTTTAACTTAGATCTAGGTAAGCTTACAACAGTTTTTGATATGATAGGTTGTCAAATTATTTTATTATTTTTAATCAATCGATTAGCGGTTGTTCTTCTATCATCGAATAGGCCCCATGTAGGTCTTCTCAAGATTACATCATCGTCTGCTTATCAATTAGTGATTTTACTCACTTCTTTAGGGGGTATTTTGGCATTTGACGCTGTTCTTGATAGTATTTATCAAATCATTTCAGCGCCTCTATCTTTAACAATTGCTAAAAGTTTTATTGCTGTTTTTCTTGTAGCGATATTGCTATTTATAATATCATTTGTACCTTTGCGGTTTAGACGTAGGCGTGTTCAAGAAGAAAAAAAAGAGCCATACTTTTGGCCATTTTATATACGCATTCCTCTTATTGGCTTGGGGTTACTGCTCTTTGTATTGAATTTTTTAGGTTACGTTGGACTTGCGCGTTTTATTACGCAGCAAATTATGATTGATGGAGCATTTTTAGTTCTCATGTATTTAGGAATACAAAGCGCTCAAGCACTTGGAACTAAAGACCAATTTATGAAAACAACGGTTGGTCATCTTTTGATGCAGAGGTTTCATTTAGAAGAAAAAACGATGAATCAATTGGGAGTTTTTGTGAGCGTTTTTCTCAATTTATTTGTTGTTATATTTTGTGCAATGCCAATTGCTGTACAGTTTGGATTTTCCTATTCTGATTTAAAAGCAGTTTTGTGGCAATCGGTGACCGGTTTTCAGATTGGAAATATTAGTCTTTCTTTGATTTCTCTTGTAACAGGAATTATTTCTTTTTGTGTTTGCTGGTTTCTTATTCGCCGATTTATTGGTTGGTTAGATAATGTGGTGTTGGTTCATGGAGAGTTCGATTCTGGTATACGTAATTCTATCAAAACAGTGATAAGTTATGGAGGCGTTGTTGTATCTTCTTTGACCGGATTATCAATGGCAGGTTTGGATCTTAGAAATTTCGCTCTTATTGCTGGAGGACTTTCACTTGGTATAGGTTTTGGTTTACAGAATATTGTCCAAAACTTTGTCTCTGGACTTATTATTTTAGTTGGAAGACCATTTAAAATAGGGGACTATATAGAATCTGGATCAGTAGGGGGTGTTGTTAAGCGTATTAGTGTGCGTGCAACGGAACTTGAGACAATTCAGCGTAAGACGATTATTATTCCCAATTCAAGCCTTATTAATAACAACGTTAGTAATTGGACACGACGTAATAAAGTAGGACGAATTGATATACCAGTTACTGTATCATCTAAGGTTGCTCCAGAGCATGTTGCTGAAATTTTGTTAGAGATTGCTTCTGCGACAGAAGGCGTTTTAAAAAATCCTATCCCACAGGTGAGTTTTACAGCATTTGATCGTAAGAGTTTTTCCTTTAATTTGGCTATTTATGTGCCTAATATTACCTCATCTTCTCATGTAACCAATGCTCTTCAATTTAGCCTATATAAGCGTTTTGCTGAGGAAGGAATCTTAGAATGCTGAAATATACTTATATTTTGATTACAGTTATTCTATTAAGTATTTTTACCATAACAGCTTTTGCTGCAACAGTGAAGAATACTGATTTAAAGATACAATCTCTTATTGTTGTTGAAGGAAGTATACCTTCAAAAATTTCTTTAAATACTCATCAAACAATTACAATTTGTATGAAGGGATGTTTTATAACTTTTCCTAATAAAGACCGTTTTGCAATAAAGGCAGATGATAATATAGAAATCAGTAGGGGAAGAGCAATTTTTAAATAAAATGATTGAGAATTTTTGTTTGGGGACAAGATTTAGAAGGATAATGATATTGTGTGTAATTAATAATCTCATCCTTTAGAAAATGGTAAAAAAAAGGTATGATTTTAGTATAAAATGGATGTTTTTTTATACTATGTAGAATCTACAGTATGCATTTTGGATGTAAGAATATTGAGGTATTTATAGTATTGTTAATGAACATCGATTTTCTAAAAATAATTACATCATTCTTAGAATTTTTTCATAAAAAAAGGCATAAAATATACTATTTTGTGATTTTTTTGCGGTAATTTTAATACAAAATATTTTATATTTCCTCCTTTTGACAAGATAATATGTATTTTTATTAAATATTTATTATTTGAAGTAATCATTATTATAATATTTTAAAATTTATTTGATAATATTAAATTTTGATGTAATGATATATTAATATAGTAATAGATTTAAATGTAACTATAAAGGAGTATATGCGATTTTGCAGCATAAGATTTTATAAAACTTTGTTTTTCTAAATGTGATTTTTGATTATATTTAAATTTAGCAATGGGGTATAATTTTATGAATACAAAATTTATAACAGCATCTGTTTTTTCTTTGATTTCACCTTCTATAGTACAGGCTGCAGATGTGGTGGCTCACGAAGAGCCAGTACATGTTGCCTCAGAAGTTGTTGCTTCTTCACCTTTTTCTTGGGGAGGTGTTTATTTCGGGGGGCAAGTTGGTGGCTTTTCAAGTAAGATTTCTGCAACAGCGCCTGATGTTAATATTCCTCTCTATCCTGATGAGGGTAGTAAAAGTAAACCATGGATACCTGTCGAGAAACAGCATATGCCCGATCTTTCTGGGTTTATAGGTGGTTTTTATGCGGGTGTTAATTTTGATCTCGGTAATAATTTTATTATGGGGATTGATACGGATATCATTTTAACGGAAAAAAAGGATACAAAAACAAGATTTCATGCAGATGAATCGAGTGCTGGTGGAACTGAAGGATTGGGCACTGAAGGATCGGGTAGTGATACTGAGGAATTAGATACAGAAGAAAAAAGTCGAAAAAAGGCAAAAATTGTCAGGAGACAGGGCAGAGGCTTTTCTCGCTCTTCTGCAGAGGATAAAGAAGAGAAAGACAGTTTAACTTTTAATCATACGTTAAAACAAAAATGGACAGGTGCTACACGGGTGCGTGTTGGGTTTTCTGCAGGGCGTGTGATGCCTTATATTGCTGGTGGTGTTGCTTATGGACAGTTTCAGGATATTTTGTCGACAGTAATTACGGGAGGTGAGCCATTTAATAGGACATCGGATGTAACAAAAACGATGATTGGTTATACTCTCGGTGGTGGTGTTGATTTTGCAATGACAGACCATCTTGTTGTGCGTGCGGAATATCGTTACTCAGATTTTGGTAAAAGGAAATTTAAAGACGAGATTGAAGTTAAGTATAAGACGAATGATTTTCGCGCAGGAATAGCTTACAAATTCTAATTTTGTAGGATAAAGGAGCTTAAATTTAAGGGGTCCTATTTCTTTGATAGGGCCTTTATTTTTTAATTTTATGCATTGTAAACACTATTTTATGGTGAAAAAAAAAGGGGGCTTTGACTTTGAGTGAGAATGAGGAGGTAAGGAAGAGTTACTCAGATTCTTAATTGTTAAGAATAAAAAATTTTTAGTTCACGAGGTGTGGTTGAAACATTTATTGGCAAAGAAGGATTGCTTCGTCTTTCATATTATTACAGTTATCACTTTATAATACCGTTATAGAGTTGCAAACAGTAAACTTAAAGAGAGTTTTTACTATCTAAGTAATGAGAAAATAAAGAAAATTTACATAGAGTGGTGCGGACGGCGTGTACGTTTGTGCAACAATTTTTTCTTCCCTTAGAACTCTCTACAATATCACCTGATAGCACAGTTTATCTTTTTTCTGTTTAATAACTAATTGTTTTTATTTTATTTTATTTATTAAATTGCCTTTTATATATAATCTTGGTACCAGATGAAAGTGCTCCAAGTGCAATTCAAAAGGTGGTTTTTAAAAGGTGGTTCGAAGAACGTGATAGACTGTCTGTCTTATCTGTAAAAAATCTATCTAAAGGAAAATATGCTGACAGAGCTGGTTTATGGCTTATCAAAACTACACCAGATCAAGGATGATGGGTTTTTAGGTTTGACCTCAATATAAATACGACGAGAAATGGGATTAGGCTCTTGTCGCAATGTATCTTTAAAAGAAGCACTGTTCAAAGCTTTAGCTTGTCGTGATCTTTTAGATCAAAGAATTGACCCGATTCGCCGAAAACAAAAAGAAAATTTACGTCGAGCAGGGGGGTATTTCTTTACGAGAAATTGCCTCTAGTACTTTTGAAGCCAAAAAAACGAATTGAAAAATGAAGGAAAAGCAGCAAGCTGGTTAACACCTCTTGAGTTACATGTTTTTTCTAAACTTGATGATACGCCAATCATTGAACTGACGCAAATTGATATAAAAGGATGCATTTTTCCCATTTGGAAGACAAAAAACGAAACAGCAAGTAAAGCTTTATCCCGCTTGAATATAGCTATAAAACATGCGGTGGCACTTAGTATAGATGTGGATATGCAATTAAAAGCAAAAGCTTTATTAGAAAAGTTTATTCAAAATGCCCCAAATATTCCAGTTATGCCATGGAAAGAAATGCCTAAGTTTTTTCAATCTTAAAATGATGAGCTTGTATCACATCTAGCTTTAAAACTTCTTATTTTGACGGTTTTTTTATACCAATCAGGCATATTTAGAGATTTATGGATCAATATGGATTATCCCAAAAGAAAATATGAAGAGAATTGTTGGAAAGGTTTCTGATTTTCATGTGCCGCTTACAGCTGAAGCGCTTGCTGTTATTGAAAAAGCAAAAAATGGTTTTTTATTTGTTGAGAGTTTTGGAAAGCCTATATCTGATGTAGCACTTCCTAAATTCATGAAAGACAAAGGTTTTGATTATAGACTTCATGGTTTCAGATCGATTCTGCGGGACTGGATAGCAGAGACAACGTCAACACCATTTGAAATTGCAGAATCTGTTCTTGCGTATTCAGTTGGGAATTCAGTGACAAAGGCTTACATGCGGACGGATTTTTTAGAATAGCGCCGTGTCCTCTTAGAACAATGGGCGTCTTTTATATCTGGAGAGGCTTGATAATTGTTATGTCTATTGTCGCGTCAGGTGTCTAAGAAACATTTAAGCGATTAGCGGATAGATTACGATATAATCTCTCTTTCCTCGCTTTAAAAGCGGGGAGGGGGTAAAGCTTTCAGTTTTTGGTTAGCCACTGTTTTATAATGTGCAAAGATATTGTCTATCGCATCCATAAGGTGTGCAAAATCAAGGATAAGCAAAAAGAGGATGAATGCTATCCACTTCATCAAACGAGACATCATTTTTACGCTTTTGTAGGTGATGATGATTTCTTGAAGGATTTCTTTTTCTGCTTCTGTAAGCTCTGTATCGTCTTGTGTTTTTTTCTAGCCATGTTTCCACCCACACACGCGTTCACCTAGATTATTGTGCTTTAAGATCTCTCTTGCTAAATTGGAACTGATGGCGTTCAGATCTTTCTTGTCTAAATAAATTGGCAACCAGCCAACACAAGAAGAAGCATATTTATTTGTCGTGCAACCAACGAGAGAGAGCAGCACGCACATCAGCATCACTTTTTTGATTAATTTCATTTTCTGCCTCAAGACGGGTTGTGGCTGCTTTTAAAGCTTTTTCTGTTTGCTTTTGTTGCTCTGCTTTTTTCCCAAGATTAAAAGCTCTTGCTAAAATCATAAAAAAAGCGGCTAAAGCCGCGCCTGTCACCATCAGATTTCTTTTCATCCATAAGATCATAGACGATGCTCCTGAAAGCGTTTAGCAACAAAGAAAATACCAGCACATGCGGCTAAAATCATAATGGTGGCCAAAGCCCATTGGATTGGTCCATTTCCTGCTAATAAGCCTCCAAGCCCAGAAAAAGAACCAATAATCGGTGCAAGGGCTTCGGCTTTGAAAACCCCCGTTGGTGCTTGCGTTTCTACTGTTTGATAATTGGAGGAAACAAAAGCCCCTTTCGCCCATAAGCCTGTTTCTGCCGGCACACGCCGGTGTGCGAGACCTTCAAGACGCTTACCGGCCTGCTTTGGTCCATTTCTGTAGCTCGGCAGGGACAGCTTCATATTCACCTTGATTGATCTTTTTTAACAGTGTCGAGTTACAAAAGGCTCCTGTTCCTACATTATAGCAAAAGGACACTAACGCCGCGAATTGTTCATCCGTTAATGAAACTGTAACAGCGCGTTCAACAGCATTTTCAAATTGTCTTAAGTCTTGGCAAAGAAGTTCTTCTGCTTGCTTTTCAGTGATTGTCATGCCTTCGTAAATAAAAGGCTTTCCAGCACTGTTTGTATGTCCATAACCTATTGTCCATACCCCAATGGCATCTTTATAGGCGTTTAAACGCAAACCTTCCCATTGTTTAATAAGTGCAAGTCCTTCTGATGATATTTTTCGCATATGCTTCTCCATAAAAAAAGCTCCGCAAAAAGCAGAGCTGGATTAAAAAATTGATATTTTTCCCATGTGAAAGGATGGCTTGTTAAAACCTATGTAGCTTGTTCATTGAAACAAAAGAATGTATTTGACATTATTTATTCTGTAGCATATAAACTACAGATGTTTATTGTTAAAAATAACACACTATTTTACAGAGTGGTTAGACTCGTTAAAAGACAAACAAGTGCAAAAGAAAATTGCTGCACGTATTTTCCGCCTTGAATATGGGCTTCTAGGAGACGTGAAATATTTCCGTGGCATTGGTGAACTAAAAATAAATTATGGACCAGGCTATAGGATTTATTTTGTAAAACAAGGGAAACAAATCATTTTGTTATTAAATGCTGGTGATAAATCCACACAACAAAAAGATATCGAAAAAGCCCTTCAATTAGTAAAGGAAATGAAACATGGAAATTACTAAATTTGATGTAAGTGAATATTTTAATACGCCTGAAGACTTTAAGATCTTATTAGATGATGCTTTAGAAACCAAAAATAGTGGCTATATTGCACATGTATTAGGTATTATTGCGCGTAAACAAGGAATGACAACTGTTTCTCAAGAGACAGGACTAAATCGCGAGTCTCTTTATCGTTCTTTAAGCGATAAAGGTGATCCACGACTTTCTACTTTTCTTAGTGTTTTGAGTGCTTTAAATTTGCAGATTAGCTTAACACCTATCCAAAATAATTGTAAGGAACAAGCAGCTTTAGAAGAAGCATCTTGACTACCTCCCCATTGTTGATAACGGGGAGGGGAGTTCTGTTTTTAAGTTAAGCAACCTTTTTAATGGGGCTTTCTAAATCTGGTTCGGAAGCTTTCAAAAAAGGATTCATAGCCATGGGAAACTCTGAAGCTCCGAAATCTGTAAGAACTGCCAGAATCTTTGTAAAATTGGGCACTTCATCTTGAAGTTCTAAAATCAAAGCTTTTTCCACCACGCCCATGACCTGCACCAGCGTGTTACAATCCTCATCTCCAACACTTTGATGATTGGAAAATTGAGCCAACGCTATCCACAAATTGCATAAGAAGTCGACACTGCTATTCATTGCACACCCCCAAAGATTTGCTCTCTCAAACATGCCAATCCTCTGGATGTAATTTTTGTTGAAGGGAGCACTCTTTCTGTACCATCTGGTCTTTGAATGGTGATAGCAGGACAGTCCATGAAACCTTTTTTGATTTTGTCCTCAGTAAGGAATATAATCAACTGTTACAACCCATTTTTTTGCATGGGTTGTTTAGGTTTTGTTAAGAACAGGTGTTGTAAAATTCGCATGTTTAAAACCTTAATTTTACCTATAGATCTAATTGTCTCAAATTTGACTGTATAAAGTGTTTTGTATTTCTAAAGTGGATTTTTCCCCTGTCAAAAAAGTTCAAATTGCTTTATACGGTGCCTTTTTGTCGATTTAAATGCATATACAATCATAAAATGATCAGTACTTTTCACTATTTTGTCGTTTTAAGCCGCCTTTGAATTGCTACTGTTATGTTGCTCTTCACTAGGCTTGCTTATTCTCACGAATGAAATGCGCTTGCCTCCTAAAGCCAAATTACGGGTATTTTCAACTCGTAGCTATGCGGATCATGCATTTGATTTTTAGTCTGTTAGTAAGAGATTTTTGACGAGTGATGAGTTTTCGCCATGCATGTATGGAAGTAATCAAGCAACCAGTATTGTAGGCAATCAAGCGCCTTCTCCTAAGACGTCTGGAGGACACGTTGATACAAACAATAGACGGATGATTTCGCATATCGGTTGTGAGGATGGTTGCGGTTATGT
>NZ_JBHIPQ010000035.1:0-8494 GCF_042196125.1 Bartonella sp. AP280QHHD
CGGGTTCACGACAAGGAAAAACCGGCTTTTGGAAAAAATCAAGCTGCCCGCAACCATGCCTCTTCATGACAGCACCTCCCCTCGTTCTCTTGCAAGATAATCACAAAACCGCGCCTTTGTCTGCGCATCCGCTCTCTGCCAAACACCCAATAACTGAGCAAAAATCCGTTCCTGTTCATTAATTTGCGGCGGCGTATTAACCCCATTGACCAAATCAACAGCCCGCCTCAAATCCCCATCAACCTGTTGGAGCGCAATTGCCACACGCCGTTGCGCAACCGGCTCCATCTTTGCTAATTTTAACAACTGCGCTTGATTATCCGCCAATGCTGTGCCACGCAAAACAGACCGCAACTCCGGCTGTAAATGCTGGGAAATGCGATTGAGGAGTTTCACTGACTCCTTCGATAAACCAATACGATCTGCTACATGTTTGGCAAAGTGCAAACTTTGCATTTTGCCATTCAATTCACCTTCATTTGGCAAAGGGTCAACTTGACCCTTTGCCACTTTGTCTCCTTCACACCCAGTTTCACGATGCTTTGAAGAACCATCATTTGGCAAAGGGTAAACTTTACCCTTTGCCACTTTGTCCCCTTCACACTCAGTTTCATGATGCTCTGAAGAACTATCATTTGGCAAAGGTGCAACTTGCACCTTTGCCACTTTGTCCTTTGTATATTGATTACCATGGTCACCGCCACGTTGAATCTCCCCGTACTTCTTTTCCCACAATTCGCGGTAAGTCTGGACAAAAAGCGCACGGTCAATAACAGACAACTCATTACGAAAGAGGTTTTCTGCCACTTCTAAAAGCGCAGCATTGTCCTTATCAGCCTGCACCACAACCGCATCAATTTCGCTATAGCCTAAAAGCTCAGCAGCACGAAGCCGATGCGCACCAGCTATAAGCGTGTAATTACCCTCTTTAGCATTGGGGGTATGGCGCACCGTAATCGGATTCATCAATCCCTCCCGCGCCATTGATTGTGCAAGTGCCTTGGCATGCTCATCATCCACAGGGCGTATACGCTCCGGCACCACAATCACATCAAGAGCAAGCTTTTGAAACTGTGCCATCACGCTGCCGCCTTTCTGATCTCTTTAAAGAATAAATCCATCGCACGCCCCGCCCATCTTCGATAAGCTTTCGCAAAAACGGGTTCTTCCAAACGCCGGTTAATCACTTGCATAGATAGAGAAATAGAAGTCCGCTGACGTGCCTGTATCGCAACAATACGCCGCCGTGGCACCTCAAACTGATAATGCAAAATATGAATAACAATCTGTCGTGCTAACGCCGCATCAAATAAGCCATGCGGGGGGTCAATAATATACCGGATCGGCAGATGCTTAAATCCACTACTCACGGCTTTTAAAGAACAGGAAAGCATCACCTGTAAACGTTCAACTTCTGAATAAGGATTAACGATATCGTTTCTGACATCTGGGGTCCATAAATTACAAGCAGCAACCATAACCACCCCCTATGAAAACAATATGACCACCATCTAATCGCCAGAACCAACCCATGCAAACGGCTGTTCTATGATGCAACTCTATGCAATTTATCTTGCCTATTTCGTACTGATCTTTAGACATTGATAAACCTTTTTATCTTATGGTATTTAAATTCATGGCGAATGCGCAAAAACGCAAAGCCTAACAACGGAATTCAAGCAGCATTACCGCGCAAAGCAGAATGCGCACGCGAATCTGTGTTGGCATGTTTTGCTGCTTTAAAAATGCGACGGCGACTTTTGGGGTAGCGGTCGCTAAAAACTTGCTCAACGGGCAAACCGATAAAATCGGCAATAGCACGTTCGGCTTTCTCGTTAGACCGTGTCCAAATGTGTTGAACACTGGATGACGAGAGTTGATAAGCTTTCGCGAGCTCCGCCAAGGTCATATTACGGCGGCGTAGCTCGGCTAAAATACTATGGCGATCCCATACTTGAATGCATGTTTGGGTGGTTGTCATAAACTTCGCTCCTGCTTCAAACGGATGCTCAAACCATCCGTTTTTTGTGGGGTTAATTGTAAAATATCTGCCCTCAATATCGGGCGGTAATAACAGTTAAAACCATTTTACGGGTTTGTCAACCCATAAAATGGTCTTAATGGGTATTTTTTTGGCACGTTTAGAAACAGAACCTAAAACACCATTGGCAAAACGCCTACGTGAAATAAGACGAATCCTCGGAAACGAAGAACGCGGTGCTTTTGCCAAATCTCTTAATTTGGCAAAAAATACGCTTGCAAATTATGAGCTTGGTATAAATGAGCCACCAGCATCTATCGTAATTGCCTATCACAAAATTTATGGCGTAGACTTTCATTGGCTTCTCACTGGAGAAGGCGAAATGTTTACAGACATGGAAAAGGCGAAAGCAGCTGGTTTTAAACCACAAACTATCCCTACTGGTCTCATGAAAAAGCTTGGTCGCATAGCTTATACAACTTATCGCGATGCAAATATAAAACTCCCCCCTGAAGATATAGCGGAATTAGCGGCAGAGCTTTGTATAAAGTTGCAAGAGCTTGTTCAAGACATCAACGACATGGAAGAGGTCGAAGCGACTTTCCCTCTTCTTAAAATTCATTTAAAGCGTCAAATAGAGGCTGAAAATGCACATCCAGAAACTAAATAAGATACAGCTTAATGCCTCTTTAATATGAAAAATGAAAGTGGAAATCTTTTTACATTAAAAAATTTATATAAATTATTGATAAACAATATTTTTTACTCAATTTTTAGAGATTTCCACTTATATATGGAAATCTTTTTTGCTTTTTTGGTTATTTTTGGCTGATTTTGGAGTCAATTGAACTTTTGGAGTGATTTTTTTCACAGGGTCTTCAAAGGCGGTTTTCTGGGCTTTCACAGACTTTTCAAAATTTTTCACAGGGTTTTCAAAGACCTTTCAAAGCCTTCTCTCATTTTTACCTTTAAAACGCTCTTTTTTCTAATTTTCACTATTTTTCGCTCTTTTTTACAATTTTAGGTGTCAAAATCTATTTTGACAAAACGCGCATTTAATGCTAAATTTTATACATAAAAACAACAAATTACCACGTATTCCTACCTAATCCCACCTTTTCCCACTTAGTATAAAACCTAGTGTCAAACTACACACATGTTTCTCTTTGCTCTATTTTTCAATCAAAATGGTATGCTGTCATTAAGAGATGCACTATGATCAGCAGCACCTGAAGCGATAGCATAATTTTGAGAAGTAACGGAAGAAGGGGCAGATTGATCTTTCTTTACATCAAGCAAATACAACTCGCCTTTGAATTGTGGCAAGACAATCTCTGTTGTGTAATGGTCATGCCCATTTTTATCTTGCCATTTGCGTGTTTGTAATTTTCCTTCTACGTAAACTTTTGAACCTTTGTTGAGATATTGAAGTGCAATTTTTGCCAAATGTGGATTGAAAACCACAATGGAGTGCCATTCCGTTTTCTCTACTTTTTGATGAGTATTTTTATCCGTATAGCTTTCAGAAGTTGCTATACTAAAATTGACTATTTCTGCTCCAGAATTCATTGTTTTGCTTTCGGGATCAGCACCTAAACGCCCGATTAACATCACTTTATTTAGCATGTTTTTTTACCTTAAACTTGTATTTTAATACATACAAAATCCTAGCATGATTTGCATATTTTTTCAATTATTTCAAAAGGATATTGTTGTTTTTTAACATATAAAATTATGTTTTAGATGACTGATTCTTGATAATGACTGATCACAAAACATTCTGCAGTAAATTAATAACTTTTTGAAAAGAATCAGCAATGGTACCTACTTCTTTAGTAGCATTACCAATTTTTAGAATTCTTTCTTTCCAGTTTTTACCAAGTCCCTTAACTTGATTCATTGTAATTTTCTGTAAAACAGGTTCAATGGATCTCAGCCATTCGTCACTTCTTTTGTCTAGTTGAGAAATTTTACTACATAGAATTTTAGGATCATCACAATCAGATGCTTCATTGCGGACAATAAACAAATTATCTACATGAGTATCTTCAATCAAATAAGGAGAATGAGTAGAATAAATCACGCTATTCTTGTCAAAAGATGATAATTTCTGTAAGGATTGTAATATTTTTTCTTGGGGGTGGATATGTAGATTGCTCGCTGGTTCATCCAATAAGAAAATTATTCCATTTTTGCTCCTATTGGTACGGATATCTGTAAGTACTTTAAAACAAAAGAACCAACGACATCCTTTGCTTCTTTCATGTAAAGAAAAAGTACGGTCCTTGGCTTTGACCTTTAAACAAAAATCTACAAAGTAAGAATGAGATTCTATCGCTTTTTCTATGCTAAATCTATCAAATACAGTTTTTCCTCCCGTAATGTCTTCCCAATCTTTGGTAACAACAGTGTTAAGATAATCATTTATAGAAGATAGACGTTGATCGACGGCATCTTTATCATTACAATCAACGATATCACGTTGAAAGCTAATATCAAGTTTTGGTTCTTTACTAGAGCGTTTTTTACGACTGCCAACCAATAAATCATTAAAAATATCATGCCATAAAAGATTCTTTTTATCGCTTAGCGAACTATCTTCTTTTAATTCTTTATAGCAATATGGAGCTTCACTTTTTAAAAATCTAATCTTATCAGGTACATCAAACATAAAATCATCATAATAGACGATTTCAGGAATGTGGCCCTTTAGGTAATTTAAAAGAGCTGTTGCTGTTTCATCTCCACAATTCTTACCGTTGATCTTTATATATTTTTCTGTGCAAATACTATTAGCGAATGAATATACAAAAGATAAATGGAGTGTCTGTTTTTTTTCAAGTAAATCATCTTTGATTTTTTTAAGTGTTTTAATCTTAGCTAATTTTTCAATCTCTGTTTCATCCAATAAAATTGTGGTAGATAAAACAATATCTTCATCAAAAAAAGCTGTTTTAGGACGTATAGAAGCAAAATCTTCGACTGTTAATTGTTTCCCTAAACATAGCTGTGACAAGAGATGAATACCTTGCAAAGTTGTTGTTTTTCCTGATTCATTATTTCCCACCAAAATAAAAGGAAAACTTCTATCTCCTCCTGAGAAATCTATTTTTAGAGGCTCTCCTATTCCTTTAAAATTTTCTAATTCAAATGAAGTAAATATCATGATAGTCTCCAGTGGTACCCTAAAAACAACGCCTTATAACATATAAAATAGGAATGTTTTTATCGTGTTCCAAAATGATCAGCAAATTTCACTATTTTGCTGTTTTAAGCCGCTTTAGAATTGCTACTGTCATGACACTCTTCACTAGGCTTGCCTATTCTCATGAATGAAATGCGCTTGCCTCCTAAGGCTAGGTTACGCGTATTTTCAACTGCTGTAAAAACTCTCTCAGCAACACCATAAAGCCTGCTTTCTAAATCACGACAATAATGCGCTAGATCAGCGCATGAGGGCACAAATGTTGTGGACATGCCTTTTGCTTTACCACGTATAAGATTTTTAACAGCTTGCAATAAAGACCAGAGTGAAATGCCGTTAAGAGCTGCGATATAAGCCTTTGCACGCGCTTCTACATTTGAAACTTTTTGCATTGTCAAACCACCTTCAAGCACATCAAGAGCCTCTGCTATGTCTTCAACAGACGCTTTCACGGTAAGTAAGTTTTGAACAGTCTGATAAGCTTCTAAAGCTTGTTTCTCTAGGGTTGCTGTCAATTGAATGCCATTTCTCAAGGTCCATGGAAACTCCAGAGTTACACATTGCTCTATCTGTTGCACGGTATCTTGTAGAGGTGTCACTAAGCTGTGTTGCACCGATAAGATTACGGATTGTCTCTCCGGTACCACCACGAGTTCTTTGATCTTTTGAAAAGTTTCCATTGTTTCCACCATTGTTGTTCGTGTTTTTTGTTTTTTCTAAATCATCAACCGCCTTGCGTACCCAGTTACGCCATGTTGCTTGCCAATCGGTTTTGGTTGCATTTGCTCCGGCTTTTGAACGCCAGTAATCTCGAAACTTTGCAATTTCGACTTTGACGCGCTCTGGAGGCAAGCCCTCTGCAATGGCAAAATCGTAATCCGGTTCAAAATCCGTAGGCAATCGACAACCGCGATTAGCTTGCGCTCGTTTTGCTTTTTTGGGAACGTTCTCTTGCTCGTGAATGGGAGGTTGGTTGTCTGATGATGTTGTGATTTGCTCTGATGTGGTCTCAACAGCAGCAACCTCTGTTGGCTCGTCAACCTGTTCGTTTGTTTCTAAACTTTCAGAACCAATTTCTTTTTTTGCTAAAACGTTAGTTTTAGTTTTTTTATATATATTCTTATTCTGGTTCTTTATAGCTTGATTTTGCTTAGCGTTTGCTTCAGCAAAAAAAACGTTTTGCTTGTCATTTGCTTCAGCAAAATTATTAACATGTTGTTTTGTATTGTTTTTTGCTTGTGCACCTTTTTTACCAGCTTCACTACGAACTTGCGATATGTGCTCTTTTTTATCAGAAAAATCTTTTAGTTCTTCTTCAACGCGCGTATTCCACAATCCATTATCTGTCTCAACAAGTTTATCGTTCCTCATTAAGTATTCGACAATAGCTGCAAATTTTTTCTGCGAACAATTGCAAGCACGTGCAAGCGTTTCAAAATCTTCTTTAATTGGTGCTTTTTTATCGTACATGCGAACGAGAAGCGTCATATAAGCGCCCCTTTGCTCTAACGTCATTCCATCTGTACCACTTATCCAGTCATACAAATGGAATCTTATCCATGGCATACCATTAGACATGCGCGCCCCCTTCTTTCATTAAATATAAATTAGTGATCATAATCCCCCCCTTAAGGCTGTTGCCTATTTATGCGTGAGCTGTGACAGAGCGCGTAGTCATAAGTTAAAAAAATGAACTCACTCAATTCAAAAATACACTGCATGCTTCATCTCGCTGCACTAACTAAATGTGTAGACCGATTGTATTTCTGTAAACTATCTATGAAATGCTTTTTGAAACCGTGCGCATCGCTATATGCCTTTATAGATAATGAAGGTCCTAAAGTACTTTGAACTATCAAATTATCATTTGCATCAAGAGAAAAATTCCAATCAGAATCGCTAAAAACAATTGTGCTGCCGTCTGGAAAATCCATTTCTTTTATTGAATCTTTCAAAATGTGAAAAGTGTAATATGGTCTTTGCAATACCTTTGTAGAGCTTTGCATTTTTTTATGAGAGACATAAAAACAAAAAATCGTGATTACATTGACTATAAAAAACACAATCATCGTCGCCCAACTGGAATCCATCTGTATTTCCTTTCTTCTTTAAGAATGTGAATGGTGCTGTTGATGTTCATTCTTTTCTGTAGAAGCAGCAGTAAAAGCAGATTGTGAAGATAATTTAGAATCACATGATTGCGTCCTATAAAAAAACGAGAAAAAGTCTTCTGCCTTAATCGGTGCTCCAATTCTTTTGGCTTCATTCAAAAGAATTGGGATATGTTTTGTTGGAATTCTCCCACCAGTTCCACCTTTTGATATAGGACGGAGCCAGACATATACGCGTGTTCTATGCACCCCAAGCAACTGAGATACCCTACGAACCCCACCTAATAGATTTATTATTTCCGAAAATTGTTTCATAGCACATTATGTAGCGATTATAAAAACAATGTCAAGAAGGAAAATTAATAATGAAACCACATGTTGCTAAATTAGAAAATGACGATTGTATACAACGTACCTACAATAAAGATATGACAATAAGTATCTCACAATGGTTGCAAAATGCCTTATCTGAAGCTGGATTAAGCCAATCAGAGCTTTCAAGACAGCTAACCGCTTCTTTAGGTCGCTCGATAGATCGTGCTGCCGTCAATAAAATGCTAAAAGGAACAAGAGATATTTCTGCTCGAGAATTATTAGAAATATCAAAGCTTACAGGTGCTTCTATTCCTACTAATCACTTAGTTCCTTTGATTGGATCTGTAGGAGCCGGAGGAGAAATAATCGCAATAGATTCTGGTTGTCTAGAAGAAGTAGAAGCCCCGCCATCTGCTCCTAAAGGAACTGTTGCTGTTCGCGTGGTAGGTGATTCTATGTTTCCAGCCATTGAAGAAGGAAGCCTTCTTTTTTATTCCTATCATTTGCCACCAGAGGATCTTATTAACAACCGCGCCATCATAAAAACTAAATGTGGAAAAGTTTACATCAAAGTATTACGTCTAGGGAAAGAAAAAGGGAAATGGGTTTTATCCAGTATAAATGGAAAATATGCTGATATCGTAGATGTAGAATTAGAATGGTGTGCACCTATCGACTGGATTAAGCCAGCCAGAATATGAGTTAATATTTTTATATTTCTCTTCAAGCAAGCCTTTAGTTTATTACTTTTAAAAAAATTTTTAAAATCGCTACATTTTTTGTTGACTTTGTTTTTAAAATCACTACATTGGTATCCATAAACCACGCACAAACAATCGCCAAGAGGCGTTAGGGAGGAAAAATTATGGAAAATCCAATTCT
>NZ_JBHIPQ010000036.1:0-48205 GCF_042196125.1 Bartonella sp. AP280QHHD
TGTTTTATCTCCTTGAATATGCTGGAGATACAATGCCTTTTTGCTAATTATGTTCCAAAAGTGAATAGATATGCGCCAAAAGGAATAGGAAAGATCTAAAGTTAAGATCGAGATCATCATGGTGGGACATTTTCTTTTGAAACTTTTGTTTAAAGCGCGTTCATAGAGAGTTTTTGTTGATCATAAAAAAGGGGGGTGAAAACGACAAGGTACGCCTATAGGGCTTTATGAGGTCATTATATGGATGCTTTTTTGTTTATATTCTTTCATAAATTTGAATTTTTATCTCATGATAACGTCTTGGTCGATAAACATATGATAAGCGTTACGAATGGGAATATATTTATGTTTCATAAATAAAAGCACATTTTGTATAGAGAGCTCTTTCTTTGTGTTTTCGCTATTGTATTCTTTTGACAAATGCTTTTCTTTTTGATTGTATCAAAAAGTTTAAAGAGAGACCTTGTTAGGATATAAAATGTTTCGTTCAACTTTTTTTAAAAATCGTGAAATCTATGGACCTCTTTGTATTGGCTTTGATCCGAGCCATAAAGTTTTGCAATCGTGGAAACTAAGCTTTGATTATAAAGGTCTAAAAGATTTTTGTGATATTCTCTTAACAGCAGTTGTTGGTAAAGTAGGGATTATAAAGCCGCAAGTCGCATTTTTTGAATTATATGGTGTGGAAGGTCTTCAAGCTCTCAAAGAACTGATTGAAAATGCACACGAACAAGGCATATTGGTTCTGGCGGATGCAAAAAGGGGGGATATTGGCTCTACTGCTGAAGCCTATGGTAAGGCTTGGCTTGGTTCAAGCAGTGCGTTCAAAGCTGATGCCATGACAGTTAATCCTTTTTTGGGTTTTGATGCTCTTATTCCTCTGATAAAGGTTGCAGAAGAAACTGGAGCAGGGGTTTTTGTGGTTGTTCAGTCTTCTAATCCAGAGGGGAAACAAATACGAAATGCGCTTATTGGTGACCAGACACTCTCTCTTCATCTTGCACAGTGTATTTGTGATTATAATAGTCAGTCTTCGGTTATTCATCATAATATTGGCCCCATAGGTGCGGTTATAGGAGCGACATTAGGATCTGAATCAAAAGACACAATCGAGCAGTTAAAAAATAGTCTGTTTCTCGTTCCGGGTATTGGCGCTCAAGGTGGAACAATGACACAACTAGCAAATCAATTTCCACAAAGACTTTGGCAGAATGTTATTCCCTCTGTATCACGCTCTATTACAGATGCTGGACGAAATATTGTTGATTTAAAAAATGTTATCAATCATTTTGCAGAACAAGCGCAAAGCACACTGATGTCTTGAGGATTTTTGCATCTGTAATAAATCTGAAGAATTCTGAAAGGGAGGGGTTTTGAGGGGGATGCTTCCGATTTATCAAGAATCAACTGTCGCTTTGAGGTTTCTTTCAACAAGCACAGATGTCTTTTCATTGAATGTTAAGCGGGCATTTCATGTTGAGCGGGAGGCTATGTTCCTATTGAAAGTACAAATATTTTCAGTAGATTGCCTTAAGGGTAAAGGTTTGCATCTTTTAAAAGCAAAAGCTTATGCATATTGTTACCAGTTTTCAGTTGATAAAGTTATTGCAGCGTTTGTTTCTATAAGATAGACACACGTTATCGGTGAATATATATTGTTGTTAGAGAAAAATATGTTATCAAAACAAGAAAAAACCAAAGCCCGTTTACCCCGTGGGTTTGTTGATCGTACAAGTGCACAGTTGTATGCAACTGAAACAATGATTGCGCAAATTCGTGAAGTTTATGAACTTTATGGTTTTGAAGCACTGGAAACACCAATTTTTGAATATACAGATGTGCTGGGTAAGTTTTTACCGGATTCAGATCGTCCAAATGCGGGCGTTTTTTCGCTACAAGATGATGATGAGCAATGGATGTCTTTGCGCTATGATCTTACCGCGCCTCTTGCTCGTTATTTTGCCGAGAATTTTGAAGTTTTGCCAAAGCCTTATCGCAGTTATCGTCTTGGCTTTGTTTTTCGCAATGAAAAACCAGGTCCAGGGCGGTTTCGGCAATTTATGCAGTTTGATGCGGATATTGTTGGAACACCAACGGTAGCGGCTGATGCCGAAATTTGCATGATGGCAGCCGATAGTTTGGAAAAATTAGGGTTTCAGCATCATGAATATGCCATTCGTCTGAATAACCGAAAAATTCTCGATTGCGTTTTAGAGAAAATTGGTTTGGGGGGAAATGAGCAGGCTGAAAAGCGCTTAACTGTCTTAAGAGCAATTGATAAACTGGATAAATTTGGTTCTGAAGGGGTGCGTTTGCTTTTGGGAAAAGGGCGTTTGGATGAAAGTGGTGACTTTACAAAAGGGGCGGAGCTTAAGGAAAAAGAGATTGAGTGTATTCTTACCTTAACTGCTGTTGGAGCTGAAACAGCAGAAGAAACGCTTGAGGCTCTTAAAGAAGTGGTTGGTGATCATGTTCAAGGGCGTGAGGGAATTCGTGAGCTTGAGGAAATGCAAGCAATTTTTGCCGCAAATGGCTTTCAGAATCGTATCAAGATTGATCCATCGGTGGTGCGTGGACTGGATTATTATACAGGTCCTGTCTTTGAGGCTACGTTGCTGTTTGATGTTTTCAATGATGATGGGCAGAAAGTTGTTTTTGGCTCCGTTGGTGGTGGTGGGCGCTATGATGGATTGGTGGCACGCTTTCGTGGTGAAAACATTCCAGCAACAGGTTTTTCAATCGGGGTCTCGCGCTTGATCGCTGCTTTGCAAAATCTTGAAAAGTTGCCTATGAAGGAGACAACAGGGCCGGTTGTGGTGCTGATGATGGATAAAGAGCCAGAGGCGGTTGCTGGTTATCAAAAAATGGTGATGCAGTTGCGTAGTGCGGGAATTCGTGCTGAGCTCTATTTGGGGGCATCGGGGATAAAAGCGCAGATGAAATATGCAGATCGACGCCAAGCGCCTTGTGTGGTTATCCAAGGCTCACAAGAACGTGAGAGCGGAAAAATACAGATTAAAGATTTGATTGAAGGGGCGCGTTTGTCTCATGAAATTAAGGATAATCAAACATGGCGTGAAAGTCGACCAGCACAAGTGACGGTTGATGAAGATCAATTGGTCAAAACAGTACAGGATATTTTAGCCGCCCAAAAATGATAATGGTAAAAGTCTTTATCGAAGTGATTGTTCGAAATATTTTGGAAATTTGAAATTCAATTTTTAAAATTTGTGCTTTGCTCGTTTATACGTGTTGGTGCACGCGTTCAAAAGCGGGGTTTTGAAGTGCGTGCGGCATAAAAGAGAGATTTTTAAGAGATAAATAAGCACTATTTGCTATAAAACGTGCCCTTCTGAGGATGCGATGATAATGCGTTAAAATGAGCAAAAAAATTGTAACGAACAAAAACTCTGAGAAAATTAAAAGGTTTCACGCAACGCTTTCCCAAAAGTTTATAAAAATATTGACAAGTTCATATTGGCTTCATCTTTGAATTCTCATCTATGAGTATCAAATCCTTTGATGTTCTCTTCTTAGACATTACAAAATTTAGCCTTATTGCAAAAGGAGGAAGAACTAGAGCGTTTTATCCTAAAAGACTTTTTAAGCTTCAAAAAACAATGGAATGACTTAAATCGAACAATTTTTTACAGGAGCATGTTTGGATGAATTGTAAGCTGCCATAATGGTAACTTACTGATAATATGCATTTTTCATAAAGTCAATTCTTTAACGGAGAAATGAAAATGGTCCAATATGATTTTACTCTGCTCTATGAACGAAATCCCTTTATTCTTGAAAGACCTGAGAATATTGGAAAATCATTTAAACTTCCTCCTTCAAATTTCGGATTTGAAGATCTTCCGCAAATTACCTTTTCAGGCGCTTCGTCGTGTCGGCGTATGATTTTTGGGTTATCATTTAGTGGTATGAAAGCATTTTTTGTGATGTTGTGGCAGGTAGGGAAAATGTTAGATGAGGGGGATGATGTGGATTTATGGTTTGATCAGATAACATTGGATCATGATATTCTTGAAGAATTTTTGACTTGCGATCTTTCAATTCAAGAACCAGAATATCTTAATTTTGAAAGTTTTAAAGAAGGTATCAAAGAATTAGAAAAGAATAAAATTGTAGCGAAGGGGACAAAAAAAGATTGTTATTTCATCAATCCAGATATTTTTGGTCTTCCTGAATGTGATGAAGATTTTGAGTTCGATGAAGAGGAAGAGATAGAAGCACACTTTACGGTAGAATACCCGAATAAACAACTCCTTTAATCGTTTTTCTCTTAGAGAAAAATAAAGGCTTAGAATAAATGGCTATGAGAACAGCAATGAGTCTGTTTAGGGTATGTGAATTGGAATGTTTGCGGGATCTGTTTTGATTTAATATTCTCCATGAATGGTTCTTTATGCAGAGCGGTTTTTATGCCATATTTTCTTCTTTTTATGAGACATAAGTTAATTTGAACTGTGCACCTCTTCAAACAAATGTTTGATCTGTATTTTCTTTCTTGGTACTTTTGTGAACTTTGCAGTAATGATGTTCATAGCTCTTGTATTTTGGCGCGTTTACGAGAGGTATTTTTACTCTTTTTAATCGTTTATTCATATGCCAATCCCGCTTGCTAATGAGCAAGAAAATAGTTTTAAGGGATTCAATATAAGAAGGGATAAAATAAAACAATCTTATGATATTCGGCTCCTCTCATTCAATATGCAAAATTATAAATTATCTTTATAAATCAAAGTATTGTTTAATACAAAGTTTTTCTCAGTATGAGAAATTTAGCATTGATCTTGCATATTTCATCAATACGTTAGTCCTTGATGTTTCTGAGAGAGTTTTGCATGAATTTGCGCATTTGGCAATTGCATCCCCATTTTTTGATAGCGTGCAACAGCTTTTAACTCTTTGATTTTTTAGCCCCACAACGGGTCCAGATTTTTCATCAGCAATTTTTCAAACTTTTTCAAAGCAGTTAAAACATAAAATATTTATTGAAAAAATTATTGCTGTAATCTTTTTTCACAGAAGGCGTACAATCAACTTATCGGGTCTGTTTTCACGAATAGATGTTGTAAAAAGTCAACGACACAAATCTTCCTCCTCAGAAAATTTGTGTCGTAAAATTTTGTTTAAATAGACGATTGGGGGAATTAGCTTTTCAATGCTTTTAAAACATGTTGTGGTGAAGAAACTTCATAAGGATCTGTTGCACAATTATCTGAAAAACCTGCTTCTTCGAACCATTGTTCAACCACACCATCATTAATAACAGCTGCATAGCGCCATGATCGCATGCCGAACCCAACATTGTCTTTTGCAACCAGCATACCCATTTTGCGTGTGAATTCACCAGAGCCATCGGGAATTAACTTCACGTTTTTGATATTTTGTGCTTTTCCCCAAGCATTCATGACAAAAGCATCATTGACGGAAAGACAATAAATTTCATCAATACCCGCTTGTTTAAATTCATCATAGAGCTTTTCAAAATCAGGCAGCTGAAAGGTTGAGCAAGTAGGGGTAAAAGCTCCAGGAAGAGAAAAAAGAATAACACGCTTTCCTTTAAAGTAAGCATCGCTGTTAACTTCTTGCCACCGATAAGGATTGTCTCCAGCCACTGATTCATCGCGTACGCGTGTGTGGAATGTTACATTGGGAACTGTTTTTTTCATCATCATGATGCTCCTGTATTCTTTTACGAAAATTTTGTTTTAAAACAGCCTTTGTATTTAAAAACATATGGTAAAAAGCGTTTTAAATAAAAGGGCTTCTTTAAAAATTCTTACTTCTAACGAGTGTGCAAATATTTCACACTTCCGTCAAGTAGAATTAATGGTCGACTTTGGATACTCTTCACCTTAAAATTATAGGAAATCATATAAAGGTATTGATATGACCATAAAGACAGTTTTAACCACGGCTTTTGAGGGGCAAAAACCGGGAACGTCTGGTTTGCGCAAAAAAGTGTCTGTTTTTCAACAACCCCATTATGTAGAAAACTTTATACAGTCTCTTTTTGATAACATTGGGCCTCTTGAAGGAAAAATGTTGATTCTTGGGGGGGATGGGCGCACTTTTAATCGTACTATCCTTCAGATTGTGTTGAAGATGGCAGCGGCGCATGGTGTCTCTTGTGTTAAAATGGGAAGGGGCGGTATTCTTTCTACACCTGCTGTTTCGCATCTTATTCGTAAAACTCATGCCCATGGTGGACTCATTCTTTCTGCAAGCCATAATCCTGGTGGTCCAGAAGGAGATTGTGGTATTAAATATAATATTTCCAATGGGGGACCCGCTCCTAATTCTTTATGTGATGCTATTTTTGCAACATCGCAACGTCTTTCTTTTTATAAAATTCTTGAAGCACCAGATATTGATTTAGATAGGCAAGGTACGATCTTTATGGGAGCCATGCGGATTGATATTATTGATCCTGTCGCTGATTATGTTGCTTTGATGCAGGAGCTTTTTGATTTTGACTGTATTGCCAAGGCTGTTGCTCGAGGTCTTACTTTACGGTTTGATGCCATGCATGCGGTAACAGGGCCTTATGCCCATGAAATTTTTGAAAAATGCTTAGGATTTTCTGAAGGGACGGTGGTTAATGGTATTCCTTTGCCAGATTTTGGAGGCGGTCATCCAGATCCCAATTTGGTTTATGCTAAGGATCTTTATGATTTATTGATGTCAGAGCAAGGACCAGATCTTGGCGCCGCCTCTGATGGTGATGGAGACCGTAACCTCATTATTGGTCGTCAACAATTTGTCTCGCCTTCGGATTCTTTGGCTATTATGGCTGAACATGCACACCTTATTAAAGGATATCGAAAAGGTGTTGTGGGGATAGCGCGCTCTATGCCGACGGGGCGTGCTGCTGATCTAGTTGCGGAAAAACACGGATTAAATTTTTTTGAAACGCCAACGGGATGGAAGTTTTTTGGAACCCTTTTGGATGCGGGAAAAGTAACCTTTTGTGGTGAAGAAAGCTTTGGAACGGGCTCTCATCACATCCGCGAAAAAGATGGTTTATGGGCTGTCCTATTTTGGTTAAATCTTGTAGCGGTAACAGAAAAAACTGTCGCACAGATTGTTCAACAGCATTGGTCCACCTATGGGCGTTTTTACACGTTACGGCATGATTATGAAGAAGTCGAAGCAGATAAAGCTTTGGCATTACTAGAGCATTTGCGTGCGCACTTACCACATGCAGGAACTGAAATTTCTGGATTTTTCGTCAAAAAAGCAGATGATTTTACATATCATGATCCCGTTGATCAGAGCGTTAGCACGCGGCAAGGTATACGTATTTTTTTCGAGAATGGAGCAAGGTTGGTGGTTCGTTTGTCGGGAACAGGGACGCTAGGTGCTACTTTACGACTTTATTTTGAACAGTATGAAAGTGATCCGCGCAAACACAATTTTAATCCGCAAGAAGTTCTCCAACCTTTGCAACAGGTAGCACTAAAACTGTTAAACATACAACAAGCATTGGGGCGAGATCGTCCTGATATTATCACCTAAGATCATTGGAATGTTTTTTTGTAAAGGTATGATGATTGATCACATGGATGTGATTTTAGGGGTGTGATTTTATGTGCATAAGGGAGAGCTTAACTCTATTTTTAGGCGAGACTTGTTTTTTCCACCTTTCCATATCAATCGGATTCCTAAAACTGCGGGATTCTTAAAACTAAATGCTGTAGGAAATTATAATCGAGCATAATCGGATCATTTATGTCCAATGGGTTTGCTCAATGGCTTGATAGCAATTTTTGTTTAATAGGGGAATGTTTCTCATACAAAACAAAATACGATCATTGTTGCACATTTCATATGTTTGTTTTAAAGAATCTTCTCTCTCAAGACACTAAAAACGCATCTTATGCGTGTTGCTTTGAAAGGGATAACCGGCCATCCATCCATTGAGCAGCACCATTTTTACGCTTATGAGAGAGTAAGACGGCACCATTATTCACTTTGCCCGCTTTCAATGTTGGCTCTTATATTTGAGAGTATTTAGTATTTTGGATAATCGTTTTACACGGATTTTCCTACTTGTAACATGCAAACAAAAGGCTTTGGTTGTTTCAATGTAAAAGGGGTTGAGAGAATCTCAGCTTATTTATCGGCTCTCATTCAATATACAAAACCATTAACTATGATCATAAATCAGTCTGTTCTCTAACATTATGACTGTTATCTTTACTTAAATAAAAGGTTAAGTTGGGGACATCATTTTCTTGTTTCTCAATGCTGCAATAGTTTTTAGCTCTCTGAGAACGTTTTATTCAGAGATGTTCCTTTTCTAATTGTTTTGTTATCCATTCGTTAATTGCATTGGTGATGTATAAGAAAATGATTTTGATTAATTTATTAGAGAGAATGCAGTGAGTAAATTTTATGATATGCGGGGGGCTTATTTGAGTTGTATAATGATCAATCATTTTTATAAACTTGTGTATAGTATGTGATGATAGCATTCATGAATACAGTTGGCAGATGAGGATTGAAACAAAGGGAAACATTTTTCTAAAATAATGGACAATAAGCACTTCTTGCTTTATGACCAGTCATAATGAATGTTTTTTCTAAAAAAGGGAAATTTATGACCCAATATCCCAAATGTCCTCGTTGTGATTGTCTTTATACTTATGAAGATGGTGAAAATTTTGTGTGTCCTGAATGCGCGCATGAATGGCCACAAAAAAACGATGATACGGTTCTTGCCAATACTGTTTATGATGCCAATGGTCAGATTTTAACAAACGGAGATACCGTTATGGTGATAAAAGATCTGAAAGTAAAAGGCGCTTCATCTGTTTTAAAAGGGGGGACGAAGGTAAAGAATATTCGCTTGGTGGATGGGGATCATAATATCGATTGCAAAATTCCTGGGATCGGTCAGATGAGTTTAAAGTCGGAGTTTGTGAAAAAAGTTTAGGCATTTATCTTCTTGCAATTGTTTTTGCATTTCGTTGGTTTTCTATTTTTACATTCTTCTCTAATTGGGCATATTTTTCTCCAATGGGCTTCTTTTCTTGTTTCATAGATTACACCAATCAGATAGGAGCAATATGTTTTCCTTTATTGCAAAGCCATGTATAGCAGAGAAATAGCGACTCTTTCTTTTCTTTTAATATGCGGTTATGAGGGGACTGGATGTTGACTCATAAGCAACAATAAAAGTGTGCGTTTTATGAGAAAAACAACGCCGTAAAGTAGACAAACTTATTTCTGCTGAATTGAAAAAATATTCTCATTTTTTTATCAGATAATTTCTCAAACAACCATAATAGATCTGGCTTCAATGTATTTATTTTTTATGGGTAGTTACACCTTTTGCGTCATATTTATGGAAATGAGATTGAAAATGATAGAGGAAATTCTTGATTTTAAGAATGGAAAAAGGACGCTATGATCTTGATAAGGTCTTATTGCCATGCATTTTCCAGCTCTTAGTACTGCAACAGTCTCTTATAAAAGTGTACATAAGAGCTATTAAAAATAGTTTTTGTTATTATCCAGTTTGTGCTGTGTAAGCGGACGATTTTGATTGATGCAATAAAAACAGAATTGAAATAAGAAAAATGTCAGAATTCTCATTCAAGTTGCAAAATGTGATCTTTGTCGAGTGGCTGAAACAACATATTGATTTATAATAATAAATTAGCGTTATTCATATTGAATTAGAACCCCGAATAACGTGGGATTCTCTCATTTCAAATCTGTTCCATGTTGAATCAATTAAAATCACTTGCTTGCACACCACAAGCGGGGCTGGCGTGTGGGTAAAAATGAGGAAAGAAAGGAGTAAAAATGACTCTTATGAATCGTCTTAATGAAAGAGCTGTCGCATCATTAGGGGCTGGCAGATATGATGATGGTGCCGGCTTGCTACAAGAAGTATTTTGCGTGATTTGTCGTTGGGAGCACTGAGAAAGATGAAGCAAATGGGCACTCTATCTTGCAATGTTTTCTTTTTTGGGTTTTCTTTTTTTTAACGAGGTCGTGTTTTCCTCGTTAAAATTGCATGACAAGATTATAAAACAAAATAAATTTAAAGTGCACATCCATGCATTGTACTTCTGTGTACGTATAAATTGGTTTATTGAAACAACTTATGCTCTTAAAAGGGCAGAAAGCTTTTTAAGGCATATGTGGAGGTGAAAGGTGAGTGAAGGTATCATTATTGGACAGATTTTTTTAACAGTACTCTATTTTTATGGCTGCATGGCTTACTTCGAGAATTTCAGGAATAAAATGACGTAAGATCTTTACATTCCATGTTTGAGCGCTGTTGAAGAGGGGCAATCGGTGTGGTTATTTTACCTATTGAGGTCAATATTTATTGTGGCATGGCTTCAACGCCTAAAACTTCAGGGATAAAATGGCGTAAAAGATTTTCAATACCATGTTTGAGGGTTGCCGTTGAAGAGGGACATCCAGCGCAGGAGCCGCGCATATTGAGATAAACAATACCATTTTCAAATCCACGAAAAGTAATATCTCCACCATCATTGGCAACCGCTGGGCGGATACGCGTTTCAAGCAGCTCTTTAATGGTTAAGACAATATCAGCATCTTTTTCGTCATAAAATTCTTCGTTAAGGGCATGGGTTTGTGCTTGTGTTGTAGCGTTGGTAGTGATCACTGGCTCATTGGATAGAAAATGTTCCATGATTGTGCCTAAAATGACGGGCTTGAGATGTTGCCATTCCCCTTCTTTTTTGCTTACGGTGATAAAATCATAGCCTAAAAAGACACCATTGATATTGGGAATATTAAACAGTTTAGCCGCCAAAGGTGAGTTTTTAGCTGCTTCTTCAGGGTCACGAAATTCTAATACGCCCTCAGAAAGAACCACGCGTCCTGGCAAGAATTTAAGAGTTGCAGGATTTGGGGTGGTTTCAGTTTGAATAAACATAGATTCTCCTTTTATAATGAAGGCTTGGGAAGATCTTACATTGTAGAATATTATATTTTTTAGGCAATAGATCTAATATCTTCATCGGCAAGATTGCTAGGAATAACAATGACAGGGATTGAAAAAGCTGTTCCTTTATTCCCGATTAATTGAACAAGGGGTCCTGGTCCTTCTGTATGTCCACTGGCTGCTAAAACAATCAGTGCAATCCTTTTATCTTCGTCGATCAGTTTAGAAATCTCATCAATTTTTTTTCCTTCACGCACTACTATTTCTGTTTCAAGCGCATGGGTGGTGCGGACTTCACTGGCAATGTCTCCTAATATTTTATGAGCACTTTGCTTTGATTCTGTACGCATAACGTTGTTTACACCCAGAAAATGTTGAAATTCTACACTATCAACGACACAAAGTAATACCAATGTTCTACTGGTATTTTGGGCATGCTGTGCGGCAAACGCAACGGCACGCCGACACTCTGGTGTTTCATCGATAATAACTAAGTTTTTTTTCTTTGGTTCTTTTTTCGGATTTTGGGGTTTGGAAATCATGCACTTTCTCTATTTTGTACAAACGATTTTTTTGCTCTCTACAGTTTTTAGTTTTATTATTTTTATGTATCGTGCAAAAATCCAATAATTTCACGAATTTTTTTCATATTTTCTTCTGCGAGCATACTAGCACGTTTAGCGCCATCATGCAAAACAGAGTCGATATAATCATTTTCTTGATGAAGGCGACGTAATTCTTCTGTTATAGGGGCAAGCTTATGGACAACAAGGTCGGCTAGAGCTGTTTTAAAATGCGAAAATTGTTGACCAGAAAATTCTAAAAGAATCTTTTCTTTGCTAACTTTGGCAAAGGCGGCATAAATACCAAGCAGGTTATCTACTTCTGGTCGTTCTTTTAAAGCGGCAAGGGTATCGGGAAGTGGAGCCGAATCCGTTTTGGCTTTGCGTATTTTTTTTGCGATAAGATCAGCGTCATCGGTCAAATTAATGCGTGAAAAATCTGAAGGATCTGATTTTGACATTTTTTTCGTCCCATCGCGCAAAGACATAACGCGTGTGGCTGTTGTTCCAATCAGTGCTTCTGGAAGAGGAAAAAAGCCTTGTCTTTTTTCTTCATCTGTTTGCATAGAGATGCCAAAATTTAATTCGGCAATACGCTGTGCATAGTCGTTGTTAAATTTTTGTGCAATATCGCGTGTGAGTTCAACATGCTGTTTTTGATCTTCGCCTACTGGAACATGCGTTGCACGATAGACTAAAATATCAGCAGCCATCAAAGTGGGATAGGCAAAAAGCCCGATGGATGCTTTTTCGCGATCTTTTCCCGCTTTATCTTTAAATTGTGTCATGCGTTGAAGCCAGCCGATACGGGCAACACAATTAAAAATCCAGGCGAGTTCAGCATGTTGAAAAACACGTGATTGGTTAAAAATAATGTGTTTTTGAGGATCAATACCGGCGGCTAAAAAAGCTGCTGTCACTGTTCTGGTGGATTCGCGTAAAGTAAAGGGATCTGGGTTGACTGTGAGCGCATGCATATCCACAACACAATAGAGGCAGTGATGAGAGTTTTGCAGTTCAACCCAACGCTGAATGGCTCCAAGATAATTGCCAAGATGTAAATGACCACTCGGTTGTACGCCGGAAAAGACAAGTGGTGTGAAGGTATCCATAGGAGTGCTCTTTCTTCAATTAAGGTTATTCATTTTATTGTTTTTGACAAAGTATAGATATTATGAGCGTTTTTTCAAATTTTTAAGCGTGTGAAAAAAGGAACGGGTGTTGAATAAAAAATAGGCACTAAAATAGATCAAAAATATGCCAATCATGATCCCAGCTAAGGTGATCGCGCGCAAGAAAAATGATGCTTGTGAGGATAAAGGAAAAGACAAAAAACCAAACACATTCAATCCGTAATAGAGGGCTAGTGCACTCAAAAGAGTTGCCATCATGAGACATAATATTCGTTTTATCAGTTGGAAGTCGTATTTCCAATAACCGCGTTTGATAAGGACACTCCACAGCAAAAGGGTGTTGGCCCATCCAGAGGTAATTTCAGCAATAACAATGCCTCGTGCAGATAGAATAGGAAATAATGTTAAGGCGAGACTGATATTGATGAAAACGCAAATACCTGTAAAAATCATCGGTGTTTTGGTATCTTCATGGGCAAAAAAATTAGGAATAAAGACCTTAATAAGAACAAAAGCTGGAAGTCCTAATCCATAAAGTTCTAGTAATTGTGCAACATGGTGTGTTGATTGACTGGTAAATTGTCCTCGCTCAAAGAGCAAACTGACAATGGGAGTGGAGAGCAGCAAAAAAGCAATGGATGCTGGAAGTGTTAACAACAATGTTAATTCAATAGAGCGATTTTGTAAATGGTGGGTTTCTTTATGCTTTTTGCTCCGCAAAGCGCGTGTTAACTCTGGTAAAAGAACGGTTGCAACGGCAATGGCAATTACGCCTAAAGGCAATTGATAAAGACGATCAGCATACATCAAAGAAGAGACAGCACCCGATTGACTAGAAGCAATGTTGGTATTAATAAGCAAATTAATTTGCGTGATGCCACCTGTGATGGCTGCGGGGAATGCTAAAGTTAATAGCTTACGAACATTAGGACTTAAATGGGGCTGGCGGAAGGAAATTTTCATTCCACTTTGACGCAAAGCAAGGGCAATTAAGGTGAGTTGAAGAAGCCCTGCTGCCAATACACCCCAAGAGAGATTTAAGCCGATATGCCAAGCGTCAAGTTTATAGATCCAAGCATAGGCAAGCACACCAATCAGAATAATGTTTAAAAAGAGTGGGGCAATGGCGGCAATAAAATAGCGTCGCAGAGCATTAAGCATGCCCCCCATCATGGCAGCAAGCGACATGCAGGTTAAATAGGGAAACATGATTGCAGTAAAGTGAATTGTAGCGTTAAATTTTGTTGCATCTTCGGTAAAACCTGGGGCAATAATGGTTCGTACCAAAAAAGGCATACTCAGTTCCATCGCAATCGTTAACAGTAAGAGCAGCGAAAAGAGAACGCCAAAGACTTCTTCTGCAAATTTGCATGCCGTTTCGTGACCTTCTTCAGTGATTTTTTTTGCAAAAAGAGGAATGAAAGCAGCGTTAAAGGCACCTTCAGCAAAAAAACGACGAAATGTGTTGGGAAAACGAAAAGCAGCGTTAAAGGCATCAGAAACAGGACCTGTCCCTAGGGCTGCTGCCATAAGCATTTCGCGTACGAAGCCAAAAATACGGCTCATGAGGGTTCCGGAAGCAACTGTTGCAATTTTTTTAATCAATGTCATAAAGATATATCAGCTTTGTTGTAAAAGAGAAGCGATGACAGGAGAAATAAAGCGTTTTAAATCGTAAAAATCTGATCTCTATCCTAATCAAGGATACTTTTTGAAAGCGTTTTACGACGGTGTTTATCTTTCTGTCAACAATGGTGCTTGAAGACTTTTTTATGCTCCTTGTTTACTGTTGTATTAAAATTTTTATTGTTGCCATAAAATAATTAAAATTTCTTTTTCAAACTGAAATATGCGAGTGATATCATAACAGTTTGAAGAGACATGTAGGGATATATAATGATAATTTCTCTTTATGGTGTGATGTCGTGAATAGTGCAACCCAATGCCGTTCTGTTTTATGTGAGGGGTGTGACCCTATTAAAAGAATGCAAATAAAATAAAAGCGTGGAGCAATACGTAATTTCCATTATTTATTCATTATTAAAAAAAACAGCGCTTTAGATGTTTTAAAAAGTCGTAAGGCTAAGCTAAAAGGTGATGGTAAAGCTGGTGATTACTTTTCACTTTTACGGCTTTATGTTCTCCCCAAATGTGGCTGCCTTCCCATTTTAGAGATTACATAAACAAGAGGATAGGAAGACATGATCTTTCAACAGCATTTTTCTTGTTCAGGTTTCTTTTCACAGTTGATGAGGATAAAATCTGAGAAAATAAGATAAAGTTGCTCTCTCATGGTTTCCATTCTCGTTGAGGTGCGATTGATTTGCCGATGAAGGCAAGGGGATAAAGGCTATCATTTTTACCAGAGGGGGCGAAAAAGTTAAAGTTTATGAACCTTTTAGACATTCATTGCCGTTGCTTTTGCGTGCGCCGTTTTGTGAGGTTGAATATTTTCTTGTCTTTTGGGACTCTGATTGACGTTTTCTGTCATTTTTTGCACTTTAATTGCTTCTTTATCAGGCGTGTTGGAACATTTTTTTTCATTGTTTTTCTTTATAGATTGATACTGGTTTGGTGCGAAGCGCTCATCGAATTTATGGTTATAAAAATACATGGGTTGTATATGCTGTTCTATCTCTTTTATCTGCTTGATTATTTCCATAATCTCTTTTGCTTTAATGGTTGATGTGCCAAGACTCTTCGCAAGTCTTTCAGGATTATTTTCTTTTATAGCTTCATGCTCGTTTGAAGATAAGCGCTCATTGATTTTTTTGATATAAGCCCTTATCTCCCCCCTTAATTCAGGAGAGTTTGATAACGTTTCTTGCTGTTGTGCTTTTGACAAGGAAAGGAGATTTTTCATCCAAGCCTTAGGGATTTCTACCGACTGTTCACACCGCCTTTGTTTTACATGATGGGTATGGAGAATGTCTCTTTCTGTTTGTTTAGAAATATTGATATAACGATCAATGGCTCTACAGAGGGGCAAAGTATTTGCTTCAGCATGGGCGCGCGCGTTGTTTTTTATGCCAAATACATTGCTACCAGAAAGCTTAGAAATAGATTGGGGAGAGGTGGCAATTTGATAGGTGAGTTGTTCTCCTTCAGTATGATTTTCATGGATCATCTCAATTCTTTCCCGCAAAATATGACGATTGCCATAAATGATTTGGCACAAAGTTTCTATTTCTTTTCTTCTTGCTTGAATGGAAACGTTGTTTTTTATCCTTGTGGCAATTTCATTGTTGGTAAGGGGGGCTATTGTTTGTGCGGGGATAAGCACTTCTTGCTGGTTTTGAATTTTTGGTGCTGTAAAGGAGAGGGCGTCACCGATTTTTAATGTCTGTATTTGCTCTGGGGTGAGATCTTTTTTATTTCCCAAGATGAAAATGCCGTTGGCATCAAGCATGAAGCCATTGGGTCCACTGCCTCTATAGGTACCATGATAGGTTTCTCCTTCTTTTGCAACGACAGCGAGATAATAATTTTTTTCATCCAATCCAAGCTCTCTCATAGAGTTGGTGAATTCTCGTAAGAGGAGCAATTTTTCTGGATTTGAGATATCCTCAAGCAGATGCTTCATAGGCTCTGGGTTACCATGTTCCATGGCAGCGGCGCGGACAAAGTCTTTACGTTTTTTGCTCACAAGAGAAAAGTCTAGCTCATGTCCTGCTGCTTGAGAGAGTTTTTCAACAAACAGTCTCTTTGTGCGCCTATTGCCCTCTCTGAAAGGATGCAAGTGGTGCAAATCTATCATTATACCAGCTGCTTGTTCAACGAATTCTTCGTGCGTTAAGCCTTGTAAATTATTCTTTTCAGCAAGCGTTTTATCTAACTTTTCTAGTCCCTCCTGTATTTTTCTGCCAATCGCAAAAGGTTTTGTAAATTCTTTTCTTTTCAAAATGGGCATAGAAGCAACAGAGCCATCTTCAAATGTAAAAGGCTTTTCGCGTGTTTGTCCGGTCCATTCAAATGTACGGGAAAAGAGGCGTTGATGAAGGTATTTTAGATAAGAGGCATTAAACTGCTCTGGTAGAGGTTCTTGATGCAGTTTTATCATTTCTTTTTTTACATCATTAGAACAGCATTCTTTTAATATTTCTTTATGTTTGATGCGGTATTTATTTTTAAGCACTTTGCTATTGGGGTAGAAAAAATTTTGCGCTTCTTCATTGATTTGCTTTGAAATGGCTGCATTAATTACAGAGTGTTGTTCTTGCAATTCTTCCTGTGTAGAGGAGGCACAATGTTCTGTGTTTTCTTTCATGCATATTTCCTTTCAAATGGTAACATTATTTTTTGAAATCTTCTTTGTTTACATTTTTTGCCTTATGTTATTTTCATAGCGTTTTCTTCAAAGAAGAATGCCTATTTGAATGATTGAAAAAATTGACCTTATTCGCATGGAACAAAGTTAAAGTTTATAATTTTGAAGTATTATCGTGAAATTTTATCAATGAATTCTGTAAAATAATGGGGTGTCTTATTCAAAGTTTTCTGTATTTCACACACCGTCTTTGATGCAATCTTGGCAAGATAATTGCACCAAAGTTTTGGATAAAAAGCCAACAATTAGGAGATTTATCACGACAAAGCCATTGCTTTTGATGTTTCGGCTCTGCGCGGTCGAACCTGCGGCTGGTCTTCTTGTCTAGAAGTTTCTGTAACTTCTTGATGCCGCTTTGCTGTTGAGCGTTCAGGTAGCTTCGGGGACTGCGATAAGTTTTGCTGCTGTTGCAATTTTTTATCGAGATCGTTAAGCGGTTGATGACGTTTTTGTTGTTCTGCCTGATGGTTTTGCACAATTGCTTCTCTTAACTGTTTTATCGTATCAGCATAATCCTTAATGGCGGTACAAAGGGTAGGAAGATTTTCTTCAGCAGCTTTTCGTGCTCCGTTTTTTAAGCCAAGGACTTGCTTACCAGCAAGAGGAGCAAAAGATGTACAATCCTTTTCAATTTGAAATACAATTTCTTCTCCTATATCTGGAATTTTGTGCATATCTTCTATTCTATATTGCAAAATAAATGGATCATTATAAACAATTTGGCACCAATATTGGATCTCTCTTTGACCATATTGAACCGATGGATCTTGTTGAACTCTGCGGGCAATTTCCTCATTTGAGAGAGGCTTTATTTTCTTTTCTGAATTGAGCGGATTTTGTAAATGTTGATTTGTTAGCTCTTCCTCCTGTGCTTGTCGCTGATGTTGTTGTTCCGTGTGAGGACCTTGAGAAATATTTTCACTTTTTGTATATTTTGAAGTATACACATAACCGTTAATAGCAGCACATAGGGTGGGAAGAGTTTCTTCAGCTTGTTTGCGCGCATGATTTTTTATGCCAAGAACTTTTCTACCAGCAAGCTTAGAAATAGACTTAGGCCGTTCTGTAACATCCCATAAGAGCTGTTCTCCCATATCGGGGTTTTCTTTGATTGCTTCTATTCTTTCACTTAAAATAAGCCGTTCGCCATAAACCTTTTCACTCAAAAATCGTATTTCTTCTTGATATGCTACGAGCAATAGCTCTCTTTCCATTGTATTAATAGATGGTTTTTGTTCGTGAGACGGTTTTGGTTGTTCAATTGCTGTGTGTGGAGAGGAAGTTTTTGGGACGACAGTATCGCTTTGTTTTCTGTTTTGTATACGGTGCGGTTTTCTTGAAGGCGGGACGGCATATGTTCCACTGTCTTGTGATGATGAACTGCTTTGCTGCCTGACTTTCATATGTGATGATATTTTGGGTCTAACACTTGGTTCGTGTGTTTCAGGATTTTGAATTTTTGTGCCGTTTTGTGCTCTTTCTCTCATGCGTGGGGGAAGGGGCGGAGCCACTTTTGTCTGTAGAGAAGGGGATTCTTGAGCAGTTGGTTTATTTTGTTCTCTATCTTTTGCACGCGGTGGTCTTTGTGGGGCCATTTTTATGCGCGTGGAGGGGCTTTCTTGGGTTTCATGCTTTTGGATTGTTGTGCCGGTTTGTGTTTTTTCTCTCATACGTGGGGGCGGGGGCGGAGCCACTTTTGTCTGTAGGGAGGGGGACTCTTGAACTGTTGGTTTATGTTGTTGCCTCTCTTTTGCACGCGGGGGTCTTTGTGGAGCTGCTTTTGTGTGCGTGGAGGAGCTTTCTTGGTTTTTTGAGTTGGAGATTGTTGTGCTGGTTTGTGTTTTTTCTCTCATGCGTGGAGGAGGGGGCGGAGCCACTTTTGTCTGTAGGGAGGGGGACTCTTGAACTGTTTGTTTATGTTGTTGTCTCTCTTTTACACGCGGAGGTTTTGGTGGAGCTGCTTTTTTTTGTGGGGGAGGCGTCTCTTGGTTTTTGGCGTTAGGAGGCATTGTGCTGGTTTGCATTGGGCTTTTCATACGTGGGGGAGGTGGTGGAGCAACTTTTGGGTGGGGGGATAAATTTTCTGGGCGTTTTTCTACAGTTGCTTTTGGCAAATTTTGAGAAACTTGGGAAGGAGGGGTTCTAGTGGGGGATTGTTCAGCCGGTTGTTGAAATTTTTCCATCATTTCGGTGATAAAAGGGGAGGGATTTCTTTTTTTCATGCATGTTCCTTTCAAACTCTTCCAATATTGTTTTTAAATACTATTTAAAAATGCACGTTGGTTTTTATTCTGTTTTATGCTTTTTCACTTACTCTAATATGAAAGAGAATATGAAACTGAGAAGCTTCACAAGATTTGACTCTCATGGTTCAGATCATAATCACTCTCTAAATATTGTTTGATCAATAGCTGAGATTAAGTAGTGGAGGAATGAATTTCTCCATTTCTTGGCGCAAATCACCTCTGCTATGGTTGCGCCAAGACGTTGGATTCAACGTGAAAACTTATGTCTGTTTAGCTGGCAAAAGCCATCGCTTTTGGGGCGGCAGTTTTGCGAGGACGAATATCTGTTTCTCTTTGTTGAGTAGAGGTTGTTGCTCCTTCATGCGTTACTGTTGAAAGCTCAACGCGTTGAGCAGGCTGTGAGACGCTTTGTTGTTGATGCAAGATTTTCGCTCTCTCAGAAGATGCTTCATTGTGTCCTTGTTTTGTCTGCTGAGTTTTTGAAAGGCTCTCTCTTACTTGTGTTACAGCTGTTGCATAATTGTCAGTGGCGTCAATGAGGTGAGAAAGACCCGCTTCAGCATGTCTGCGTGCTTTATTTTTGAAGCCACAAAAGTTACGACCAGCGTACTTGTGAAAAGATTGAGGATTTCCGGCAAGTTGTTGTGCGAGTGCTTCTATTGTTTCAGGGTTTTGGAAAAGCTCGTCTGTTTGTGATTGCAAAATGTTTGCGTTACCAAAAACAACTTTACACCAATATTGGATTTGGGCATGGTGTCTTCTGACTTTTGAATGTTGTTGAATTTGGGTAGAAATTTCTGTCTCTGAAAGCGTTTCTTTTTCACGATGATCCGGTTTTTTTAGAAGTTCAGCGACGGCTTCCTTCCCCATAAAGCGTTCATAGTTTTTGAGTTCTTTCTCTGGAGATTGTACAAGGCTCTCTCTTGCCTGTTTTACAGCTTCTGTATAACAATCAATGGTGATACTGAGAGCGGAATAACTCTCTTCCGCTTGTCTACGTGCTCGATTTTTAAAGCCCAACGCGCTGGTGCCGGAAAGTTTAGCAAGACTTTCAGGATGGGCTGCCATGCGCCATGAGAGCTCCTCTCCTGCAGCGGGATTTCTTTGAATTTCCTGCATTTTTTCTTGCAAAATGTTTGGGTTACCATAGGCACTTGCGGATAAATGTTGGATTTCTTCTTGATAGGTTCGAACCAATGAATGGTGTGGAAGCAATAGAATGATCTCTTCCTCTGAGAGAACTCTTGTTGCCCTTTGTAATGCTGCTTGTGAAGGAATTGTTGCGTGTGTCGTTTCAGCTTCTTGCGGTCTTTTGGTAGAGCCGCCTCTTGTTAACGAAGCTGTTCGATTTGTTGATGCATATACAGTTTCTTCGCTTAAAAGAGATTGTCTTTCCTCATCTTCTTCCGGTATGGATGACAGTCTTTTGCTTTTTGAAGGCGTTTCTTTAGGAAGGGGGGCTGCAGCGCCTGAGACCTCTGCCGCCGCTTGTTCATAGAGCTTTATAAGTTCTTGTATTGAAGAGGATGGAAAAGGATGAGGGTGTTTTTTTTTCATGCATGTTTCCTTTCAAAAATTGTTTTAGAAAACCTCTTTGGTGCATTCTTGCCTTTTATGCTTGGATCGCTTTGAGACAAAAGAAATATCGAGCTGAATGAGCTTCCAAAGATCTGCGCTATTTGCAATCAGCTTAATGGATATTTGTGTCTTTTATACAGTTTTTTTGTGAAATATTATCAATAAGTTATCAATATTTATCGTGAATTACAGGCGTCATTTTTAGGACTATTTTTTGTAACATTCTAAAACAATTCTTGGCGCAATCGCGATGAAACGATTTGCGCCAAGAAACTCACTGAAAAAAAGATTAAATGAAAAACAAAAACTATCTGTTTTTATGTTTACGCCCCTTTACATGGCATAAGCCATTCCTTTTTCTCCGTGTCTTTGTCGTTGTGGACTGTGTTCTGGACTATTTTGTTCTTGTCCTCTTTCGTGATGACGATGATGATGATGGTGATGATGGCGTCTTTGTTCCGCTAGAGGGGTTTGCAATAGCTGTTCTTTTGCGTTTTCTACAGCTTTCGTATAACCATCAACGGCATCAACGAGCAATCTAAAACCATCTTCAGCTGCTCTTCGTGCTTGGCTTTTTATGCCAAGTGTTTGGTGGCCCGCAAGCTTATGTATAGACTCAGGATTTTCAGCAAGTTGATTTGAAAGGTCTTTTCCTTTACGGGGATCTGTAAGTATGTCTTGCAAGTGTTTCTGAAAAATATTGTCCTTTCCATAGACAGTTGCACCCCAATGTATGACCTCTTCCCCATATGCTTTAACATGTGGATCTTTTAAAAGTATGACAGTTATTTGCTCCGTTGTGAGGGAAGATGGAGATCTTCCTCTTTGGTGCGGAGCAACCGTTGTATAGTCGGTTTCAGGACTTTCTCTTCCCCGATCAGGATGTCTCCCTCTTGAAAGAGGAGAAACGCTGCTCACTGATGCGTATAGAACTTCCTCTTCACGTTTTGGGGGAGCAACCGTTGTGTAATCGGTTTCAGTTTCTCGCTGTCTTTGCTTAGGGTGTCTCCCTCTTGAAAGAGGGTCAATTTCGCTAACTGATGCGTATATTAGCTCTTCTTCTTGGTTTTGGGTGCGCTGGTTTCCTCTGTTTGGTTTATTAACTGTTGCATAGAGGGCTTCTGGATTTGCAGAAGGATGTGAATGATGTTTTTTCATACATATTTCCTTTCAATATTTTTAGAAAACCTCTTTGGTGCATTCCCCACTTTTAGTTTTGATAACTTTTATATAAGGAAGATATCCAACCGAATGACCTCCAAAGATTTCGCGCTATTCAATATTGATATGTAATGAACATTTATGTCTTTTATACAGTTTTTTTATGAAATTTTATCAATAAGTTATGATAAATTATAGGATTCTTTTTTAGAACTATTTTTTGTAATATTTTAAAACAACTCTTGGTGCAATCACGATAAAATGATTTGCACCAAGAAACTCACTGAAAAAAAGATTACATGAAAAACAAAAACTATCTGTTTTTACGTTTATGTCCACTTATATGGCATAAGCCACTCCTTTTTCTCCATGTCTTTGTCGTTGTGGGCTGTGCTCTGGACTATTTTGTTCTTGTCCTCTTGCGTGACGATGATGGTGGTGGTGGTGTCTGTGTTCTGCGTCTCTTTCTGGACTTTCTTGTCTTTGATCTCTTTCCTGTTCACGTGTAAACTGTTTATGGAGCTTTTGTACCGTACGTATATGCTTCTCAAGAGCTGAGCAAAGGGGAGAAAAACCATCTTCAGCTGCTCTGCGATTGGGGCTTTTTACGCCAAGCACTTGCCTACCAGCGAGCTTAGCAGGGCTTTCAGGATGTTCTGCAAGGTCCCATAAGACTCTTTCTGCATTCTTGGGATCGTCAAGAATCTGAGCAAGTGGTTCATTCAAAGCATGTGCGTTACCATAAACAACTGTGCACCATTCTTGGGTTACTCTTATACCATGTTGAAATTCTCTGCTTTGTAAAAGCTTTGTTGTAACCACATCTTTTGGGGTTCTGGGAGGGGGTGTTGCTCCTCTGCCAACACCTTGATAGATGGGATTTTCTCGTTGTTGGGACTCTTGCCCGCCTTCAGCCCCCATGCCAACAGTTGCATAGACAGATTCGAGTGGTTTATGGGGAGAGAGTCCACCATTTGCACCAAAATCAAGCTCTGCGTAGAGATGTTCTGGTTTTTGAGGTTCTTGACCGTCTTCAGCGCCCATGCCAAGTTTTGCATAGACAGATTCTAGTGGTTTTTGAGGAGAGCGTCTACTATTTTTGCTAAAATCAGGCTCGGTATAAAGATGTTCCTCTGGTTTTGGGGAACGTTGCAAATCCTGAGTACTTTCCCTCGATGTATCGTAGAGGGGGTTTCTTTGTTCTTGGAACTCTGTTTCACCCGATGTTAGATTAACGACTGCATAGGGATTTGTAGGGTTTTCCGGAGAAGGCTCACGCGAACCTCTGCCAACCGCTGCATGGGTAGCTCCTAATGGGTATTGGGGGGCATAGATAGTTCCTAGTGGCTGTTGAGAAGGGGGCGTGTTATATGCACCTGTTCTTGGTGTATTGTAGGGAGAATTTTTTTGCTCATTTGTTCTCCCTCTCGGTCTGTCGTAAGGAGATGCTTCGCTTGGTATGCGCCGACCTCCGCTTCTTTGTGATTTATCCACTTGTGCGTATAGAGCTTCTGGGTTCTGGGGAGCTGGTTGTGGATGACTTTTTTTCATGGCTGTTTCCTTTCAATATTTTTAGAAAACCTCTTTGGCGCATTCCCCACTTTTTTGATATTTTTTAGGACAAAAGAAGAATATCAAACTGAATGGTCTCCAAAGACTTCACGCTATTCATATTGATATGTAATGGATATTTATGTCTTTTATACAGTTTTTTTATGAAATATTATCAATAAGTTATAGTAAATTATAGGATTCATTTTTAGGACTATCTTTTGTAACATTTTAAAACAATTGGTGGGCGCAATGGAGATAAAATGATTGGCATAAAGAGTTCTGTTGGAAGGCAAAAGTTTACGCGTTTTTAGCCGGTAAGAGCCAGCGATGAGGAACGACTAACTTTCAAGCTGCGAGCTTGGCATTGTGCTTCTTGGGTGTTCTTTACTGTATTCGCAATTTCTTTTGCTTTGCTTTCCGATGTCCCAAGGAGGCACGCTAGTCTGGTATGGTCTTTTTCTTGTATGGCTTTACGATCTTCTGAGGATAGACGATTGTGTAGTTGTCGTGAAAAGGTATGGAGTTCTTGTCGCAGTGAATGAGAATGCAATAAAGCTTCCCTTTGTTGTTCTTCTGGTAAGGCAAAAAGGTTTTGTAAATTTTTTCTAGGTTTTTCGACAGTGTGGTTCAGGCGATTTTGTTCTCTTTGGTGTTGCTCTAGAATTGCATCTTTTGTTTGTTGTGTTATTGCGCCATAATTTTTAAGCGCTTGGCTGAGTTGTGGAACAGCCTGTTCGGCTTGTCTGCGATTTGAACTTTTCATGCCAAGTATTTTACTCCCAGCAAATTTAGAAATTGATTGAGGGTTTTGTAAAGTTTCATCGGCAAACTGATTTCCTAAGTTTGGAGCTGCCGTTATGATATCTAATGTTGTCTTTAAGGCGTGGGTTTTACCATAAACAGTCTTTGATAAATTTTCGATTTCTTTTCGGCATGCTTCAACATAAGCGTCATTTGAAATCCTTTCAAATAACTCTTCATGGGTAAGAGGGGCTAATGTTTCTTTTGGGATCAGTGTTTCTTTTAAGCTTTGAACGTTGGTTTTTTGAAAGCAGAGGCGGGCACCGTTTTGTAATGTTTTGACGAGTTCTGGGGTGAGATCATCTTTGTGTCCGACGACGAAAGCCCCTTCTATTTCCATGACAAAACCTTCTGCTGAAAAACCTCTAAAGACGCCTTCATAGGTTACATCTTCCTTTGCTGCAACAACAACACGATCGTTAATTTCATCCAGTCCAGCGTTTCTCATTTGGGAGACGAATTCTTTTAAAACAAGGGATTTTTGCGGATGGGTGATATCTTCAAAAAGATCTTTCATCGGTTGGGAATTGCCATATTGCATGGCTTCAATACAAGCTGTTGTCATGCGTCCTTTTGTGATGAAAGAAAAGTCAATGGTATGTCCTGCGGCTTGTCCAAGTTTTTCCATAAACATTCGATTGACGCGCCCATTGCCTTTTCTAAAAGGATGTGCGTGCTCTAGCACCATAAAAACATCAGCGGCACTTTCAGCAAATTCTTGGCGCGATAAACCTTTTAAATTGTTCTTTTCATTAAGTGTTTTTTCGAGTTGTGTGAGTTCTTTTTTAATCTGTGGACCGATAGCAAAAGGAACTTCATAACCTTTGGGACGCATCGCCGGCATATGGGCAGTGGTGCCGTCTTCAAATGTAAAGGATGTATCGCGGGTGTGGCCCGCCCATTCAAAAGTTTTGTAGAAGAGGCTCCAGTGGATTAGTTTTAGATAGGAAGCATCAAATTTTCGTGGGGGTGGTTCATGGCGAAAATTTACGGCTGCTTTAGTGACGTCATGGGTACTGCGTTGATACAGTTTTTTAGGGTCTTTGATGCCATATTTATTTTTGAGTGTTTTGGTTCCTTTATATAGATAATTTTGCTCTAACATGTAATCTCTCCTAAGTAGGTAGGGTGGTGGTTGATGAGCGTCTTAAACGCTGCATGTGAAAAATTCCCCTTCGCGTATTCTTTTGAGATTTTGGGTGTTATGAGAGGGAGTGCTTTTCCCTTCAGTGTATGGATGTTGTATCAATCGTTTTGTGATGCTTTTGAAAAGCTTTTCTGATGTTTCCTTTGTTTATTATCTTGTACTGTAAAATGCTGGTATTTAGGGCGCTGATATGAAGCCCATGAGTGGTCAGAAAATGGATTTTCTATAAATTGACTCTGGGTAAAATCTTCGTTTTTTGAGGTGTAAGGAAGAGGTCAAAAAGAAAAATGTTGCTTAAAATTGTTGTTTTTTCCTTTAACAAAGTTGTTTGCAAGAGCGCTTTGATGAGGGGCGTGGATATAGCGGGTGTAATCGCTCTTGGTTAGTGGATGGTGCTGGTACTTTTCATACACAGCTCTCAGATTGGTGAATCTATGGGCAAAAGCAGTCATCAAAAATTTTTCTCCATTATATTTTTTTTATTGCTCCATATGAATATCTTGCCATACGAACATCTTTTTTGTGTATTTTTGCAACAAAATGTTTTTTACTTTGTGTTGTTGCTCTTATTGTGTGCGCTGCTTTAAGATTTAAGACCCATAAGAGAATAAAAACTTTTCTTTGGTTGGGGAGAAAAGCCTTTTTCAGCGCTTTATCATTAAAATAGAACACTTTATGATATCGTAAAGGGGGAAAAGCTTGTATAAGAATGATTTATTCATTTTGGTGTATATCTTGGATGTTTTTTGGGGGGGAGGGAGAAAATCGATGTTTGTCGTGTGGGTGTTTTGAGAACTTCTTGTCTCAAAGGCAAATCTTTTGTTGATTATGTTCTTTAATGGAGGAACGCCCTTGACGTAAAACAGAATACCATTGGGGTGCTAATTCACGGGCTTGTTTTAAAGAGACATCTTTTAACACACCCATTTGGCGACGGTGCTCATAAATAGTACAACGTTAAAGCCCCCCATGAAGTGTATAAAATCTATTGAGCTTTCCCATTTTTACGCTTCATAAAGAAGCCAGTATCCTCACATACTTTGAGTGCCTAATGTTTCGGACAAGACCTTGGTCCTTAGAGACGGTTCATAAAAAGGTATGCCTTTCTTGTACAGTTTTACTCTACATGAGGCTCTCGCTTGTGACATGCAGGCGACAGAGTTTTGATTGATGCAACACGACATGGAACAGATTTAAGATGAGAGAATCTTACGCTATTTAGTCTCTTATTTAACAAAAAAATATAAATTATCATTTATAAATCAATTTATTATATAAATTATAGATGAAAAACTTTGTAGAAATGGGTTCCTTTTCCAAGTGGAGATATTAGTGTCGCTATTGGTTGGGTGTATGGGCGTTTTTATAAAGACTTTTTAAAGACCATGGGCGCTGATAAAGCTGATAAAACGATGCACAAAATATAAAACAGAAAATATAAAAAGAAAAATCATGGATTTTTTGAACCTGTTTTTCTTGTATGCGGGCGGTTATTTTTTGTCAATATCGCATCATGGAGGGTAGTTTTTCTTTTGTGGGGTAAAGTGGTTTTTTGTAGCTGCGGCTAACATTTCTTTCCTTCTGAAATAGATGGCGCAACCACATTGCGAAGGGGAGCCTTGCATCAGAATAATTTGTTCATCTTGACGCATTTCTCGAATAACTTCGTGGGGTAAAATGAGTGCTCTTTTTAAAATATTCATATAACCACGAAAATCGACTCCATCTAAGACAAATAAAATAGGCTTTTGTAGCTTTCGTCAGTAGTAATCATGACGTTTAAAAGGAATTAACAATTATCCTGTCCAATTGCTTTGGATATGGTGTATATGCTATGTGCAAAATTGGTGGTAGGGCGCTTAAGTAGTCTGTTTTTTGCATGTATGATAAGAATATTAAAATATCTCTTCCACATAGGTGTTTAAATCAAAAAAACAAAGTTTCATATTTTTTAGTTGGCCATAGCAAGTGTATTTGAACGATTTTGTGTGCGTGTGTAGAATTGGCTATGAGCGTTCCTTGCTTTTTGAACAATGTCGGTAATTTCTCGTGCTTTCTGTTCTGATATACCAATACTTTGTGCAAGTGTTTCATAATCTTTGTTTGTGATCGCACTACATTCGTTTGATGAGAGACGATGTTCTAAACTGTTTATAAAAGTACGGAGCTCTTGGTGTAATTGAGGAGATTGAGACAAGATTTCTCTTTGTTTTTCCGGTGATAAAGCAAAAATATTTTTCAAGTTTTGACTGGGATTCTCTACCGCTTTTCCAAGGCGTTCTTGTTTAATTTTATGGTCTCGAGTGACTATATTATAGGTAGCTTCTACAGTATACACATAATTCTCAATTGCAAGAGAGAGCACATCAAGATAATTTCGAGCGTGTACACGTGCCGGATTTTGTAGACCGCATATACTAAAACCTGCAAGAGGAGAAACAGAGTGCGGTGCCTGTTTAATCTGATTAGCAAACTGTCTGCCTAATTCTGGATTTTTAATAATCTCTTCTATCTGTTCGTTTAATACGTTTGCGTCACCATAAACAGTTTTTGCGTAAGCTCGGACTTGCTTTTGAGCTTTGAGAACGTAACTATCTAGCGCAACTGTTTTGGCACATTCACTTTTTGTGAGAGGCGCTAATGTTTCTTTTGGAATAAGCGTGTTTTCAAGCTCTTTGCTGTTGGGGGCGGTAAAGGTAATGATATCACCAGGTTTTAATGTTTTTAATCGTTCTGGTGTGAGATCATCTTTGCTACCAATGATGTAAGTTCCTTGCATATCGAGTATAAAACTTTCTGAATAACAACCTTTATAAGTTCCTATATAGGTTTCTCCTGCCTTTGTTGCCATAACAAGGCGATCATCCACGTTGCGTCCCGTATTGTTTACGTGGTCCATAAATTCTTTTAAAAGACGTATTTTGGGGGGATTGGAGATATCCTCAAAAAGATCTTTCAACAGTTGTGTATTGCTATATTGCATTGCTTCGCTACAGGCAGCCATCATACGTTTTTGTGTGACAAGCGAAAAGTCAAGCTGATGTCCTGCAGCTTTGGCAAGATTTTCAAAAAAGACTTGTTCTGTGTGCTCATTGCCATCTATGAATGGGTGGATTTTGTGAAGAGAATAAAATAGACTCGTTGCTTCCTTGACAAATTCTTCGCGTGTTAAGCCTTGCAAATTGTCTTTTTCGGCAAGCGTTTGATCTAATTTTTGTAAGAGTTCAGGGATTTCTTCACCGGTTGCAAAATTATTGCCCCATTCCATTCTTTTCATTTCTGGCATGGCGGCAATGCTATCGTCTGTAAATGCGAAGGGGATATGGCGCAGATGTCCAGCCCATACAAAGGTATTTTTAAACAATTGTTGGTGGATATGGCATAGATAAGTTGAATTAAAATATTCTGGCAGGGGTTCTGCACGCAGATTGATCATGGCTTTTTGCCTATCATGTGAGCATTTTTCCAGAAAACGTTTTAAATCTGTTTCTCCATATCTATTTTTGAGAATTTGGGTACCAAGATAGATATAATTATGGGGTGAGGGAATTCCTTTTGTTTTTTCTTTTGCTTTGGGCATTGTTACATTCCTTATAATGTTACATTGTCTATGAGAGTGTGTTAAACTTTTTGTTTGAAAATCCCCCACGCATATTGTTTTGAGATGTTGAGACTTGGGTGAGGAAAAAATCCCTCAAATTCGTAGGTGTTTTTGAGTGTATCAATCTTTATCTTGGCATTTTTTTCTTTTACTGAGAGAGAATGGTTCATTTGGGTTGTTTTCATGCATATTGTCTTTTAATTTTTTTGTAGAAAAATTTCCCTATAAAAGCGGTGCCTTCAAAAGTTTCCTGATAGGATTCTCAAGGCATAGATATGATTGGTATTTATTATTTGGAGATGAGGAGAGTGCTTTATAAAGAAAATTGGCATTGGTAAGCACAGGCATAATACCATCATTTAAAGACTTTTCCCCATATTTTTCTTGTTGTATCAAGCGGGAATTCCTTCTTTATAGGCTTTTATGAGATAGAATCTCTGCTTTTATCCTTTGATGTTTTTGTTTTGATGCATTGCCTCCATTAGAGGGTGTTTTTTAGTTTTTCTTTTGTGGAGCAAAGCGGTTTTTTGCAGCTGCGGCTAACATTTCTTTTCTTCTAAAATAGATCGCTCGACCACAACGTAAAGGGGGTTGTCCTTGCATCAGAATAATTTGTTCATCTTGACGCATTTCTTGAATAACTTCGTGGGGTAAAATCAGGGCTCTTTGTTGGTAATTGACGTTGTATGAACTCTTTCCTAAAGATAAACCTCTTGATTTGTTCGTTCCGGTTACTTCAACGGTCATTTGGCCACAGCGTTCTGAAATGTCTTTGGCAGTTTGGAGATCTTTAATGGCAGCATAGCTGACAAAGGAACAACTTTCAAACCATGAACGTGCTCCTGCTTCTCCAAAGTGGTTGACCAACTGGCCAGAGGATTGATAGAAGAGCATCAAGGATGTACCGTATTTACGTCCACGGTCGCGGGCTTCTTCTAAAATATTCATATAGCCTAAAAGATCAACTTCATCTAAGACAAATAAAACACGCTTTTTATAGTTACCGTCTGCTGTAACCATGGCATTGAGAAAGGCGCCAATAATCACACGTCCAATAGCTGGATAACTGTTTAAAATGCTTGCGGGGAGATTGAGAAAAACATCTGTATTGCCATTGGTAATATCTGAGGAAAAAAAATCATCTCCGCAGACAAGATCTGCATAATTGGATAAAGAAAGCCATTGGGTGTCTTTTGAGGCGGTGGTATAAACCCCTGAAAAGGTTTGCTCTGCCATTTCTGTAAAAATACCAACCATTTCACGAATAAAAGGAGAAGGTGTTGTTTCTTGAATCATGCGTAATTGATTAACAACAGCTGTTTCTGATTGAGAGAGAATACCACGCAATGTTTTTAAATTGCGCTCGCTGTCTTCATATTCATCAGAAAATACAACATGAGCAAGAAGAGCTGTTAATAGATTATGGGCTTGTGTTGAGAAATATTCCGCTGAAGAATTATCTGATTTTTTATCTGTAAGAAGCAACTTTGAAAAGCTTACAATATTTGCTTCGCGTTGTGTGCGTGGTACGCTGTCGTCTAAAAGCCAATCGATGACATTAAAGTTTTTTGTTAACAATGAGTTAGGATCGAGAACAATGACATTTCTATTTCCCATTTTTTGACGCGCAAATTTGACCATTGGGGCAACTTCTGTTGAAGGATCAAGACAAATAATAGACCCTGGATAGGTTAAACACGTGGGAACTACTGTACTTGTTGTTTTATAGCCACCAGAACCAGCAAAAAAGATCATATGAGTTGAACCAAAATCAAGATTAAAGGTTAGCAAAGGGGCTGTTCCACCCTTTCCCCATGTTGTTTTATTGCCAGGTGCAAAGGGAATGTTGCACACATTATCTTGATCGACACGGTATCTTTCACCCACAACAATTTGCCCATTGGCAGGAAAGATTTTTGCTGCCTCTCTTAAATTCATCCAAGAGGCCTCACCAAAAACACCTTTTTTTGCACGCTTGACCTTATTTTTAGGTGGAGAGGTTGTTATGAATTGAATGATGGAAAGAAAACCACCAATGATGATGCCAAAGACAACCATGGGGTCCATGAATTGAAGCGCATAGCTCCACGTTATTCCTTGTTGGCCAACATAGGGACTTAAACGTTTTATTTCACCACCAATATAGTAAAGAGCGGTTGTTCCAAAAAAAACAACGGAGACAAAAGTGATTATTTTACGTAAGTGCAGTTTTTGCGACAGACTATACAACAATGAAACAGCAGCCGTTAGTGCTAAGACTAATAAAGGCTCAGAACGAAGAGTCCAATAAATTTGATCGCTCTTTAGTCCATTTGTTATTAACAGTAAAAAATGAGGGACAAGGAATATCGTTAAAGCACCTAAAGCGATTGGTGTTAAAATAAGTACCATTTGTGTTTTGGTATATTTCATTGTATTTTACTCTCAATTCTATCAGAATATGTTGCGAAATGCTCTTTTTCAGGTACGTGATATTAACTCTCATCTCTTTTTGCAAAGGTGCAGATAACGCCAAACAGTTTTCGTTTATGAGCCTTTCTCATCAAGGAGGAAGGTTTTATCCATTCTTAGCAGGCCATAGCGAATGCTTTGGAATGGCGCATTGTGCATATTTGTGCTTGCTGATGTACTTCTTTGGTTTGCTTAATAATTTGTGTAATTTGTTTTGCTTTATTTTCTGATACACCAATGCTTTGAGCCAGTGTTTCATAATCATTATTTTGAACTGCTTTATGTTCATTTGGTGAAAGACGGGTGTTGATCTTTTTTACAAAGTTGCTGAGCTCTTTTTGACATAAAGAATTTTTTGCTAAAGCTTCTTGCTGTAATTCTTTTGGCAAGGCGAGGAGATCTTGCAAGCTTTGACTTGGCATTTCTATTGTTTTTGCAAGGCGACTTTGTTCTGTTGCATGTTCTTGCATAATTTCCTTCCCAGCATGTCTCACTGCATGGGCAAAATTTGCAACGGCAGTGCAGAGCATACCAATATGATTTTTAGCGTTTGCGCGTGCCTGATTTTGTAGTCCACATAAACTGAAACCTGCAAGATGAGAAATAGAGTACGGTGCTCTTTCAATCTGGTTGGCGAGCTGCTGGCCTAAGCTTGGATTTTTGATGATCTCTACCATCTGTTTGTCTAATATTTTTTCGTTACCATAAACAATTTTTGCCAATTTCTGGATCTGTTTTAAGCTTGTGTGTACGCAAGAATCTTCAGCAATCATTTCGGCTTTTTCATTTTCTGTCAAAGGAGCTAATCTTTCTTGTGGAATGAGAATGCTTTCAAGCTCTTTTGTTTTTGGGACTGTAAAGGTAAATTTGTCACCGAGTTTTAATGTTTTGAGTTGTTCTTGTGTGAGATGCTCTTTATTACCGATGATATAAGCGCCTTTCACATTGAAAGCAAAGCTATCATAACCAGCACCCCTATAGGTGCCCGTGTAAGTTTCACCTTCTTTTGCAACCATAACAGGACGATCATTAACATTGCGCCCAAGTTCTTTCATGTTGCTCATGAATTCCTTTAAAAGAAGTATTTTATTGGGATTAGAGATATCTTCAAACAGATGTTGCATTGGTTCTAGATCACCATTTTCTGCTACAGCAACACTGGCGAGCATCATGCGTTCTTTTGTAATCAGTGAAAAATCAAGCTGATGCCCTGCTGCTTGAGCAAGCTTTTCAAAAAAGACCCGTTGTGTACGTCCATTTCCTTTTCTAAAAGGATGAAGTTGGTTAAGGGCGTTAAATAAGCTTATTGCTTCAGCGTTAAATTTCTCGCGCGTTAAGCCTTGCAAATTATCTTTTTCGGCAAGCGTTTGATCTAATTTTTGTAAACCGTCTTGGATTTCATCACCGAGTGCAAAAGGATTTTCCCATCCTGTTCTTTTCATTTCGGGCATAGCGGCTATGGTGCCATCTTCAAATGTAAAGGGGAGATGGCGCAGATATCCAGCCCATTCAAAGGTATTTTTAAATAAGTGGTGATGAATAGAGCATAGATAGGAGCTATCAAACTTTTCTGGTAAGGGGGCTTCACGCAGATTAACCATTGCTTCTGCTGTATCATGTGAGCATTTCTCCAGAAAGGATTTTAAGTCTTTTATTCCATATTTATTTTTGAGTGTTGTGGTGTTTGGGTAGACATAATGATGGGGAGAAACTGTCTGTATATTTTTTGTCTTTGCTTTTGCTTTTGGCATTGTAGCTTCCTTATAATTTTACGTTATCCATAAGAGTGTTAAATTCCTCGAGTGAAATATTCCCCTTTGCGTATTCTTCTAAAATTTTGAGTGTTGTAGGATGAAGCGCTATTCCCTCTATCGCATGGGTGCTGATGGCTGCTTCAACGGCTTCACGGCGTTTTTTTAATTCTTCTTCTGTCATCGATAAAAGATTTTCTCTATTTTCTGTTTCGTTGGTTTTCATGCATTTTTTCTCTTATTTGCAATCGTTGCTTTAAAAGAGCCTTTGGCAGCCGGTGTGATCTTCTTTTAGTCACCTCCAAAGATGTTTCGTTGTTTGAAGGGATCGTAATAAATTTCTGTGACCTTAAATTTTCCTTCAATCCGTTTGCATTGGATGATGATATCAATCATTGAAATCAACAGGCCTCGAATATCATCACGCTCTAAATCACCACCGCCTTCACTTTCTTTGACCAAAAGGGTCATCTGCTCAAAGGCTGCAAGGGCTGTTGAGGCATGAACCGTTGTAATGGAGCCTGGATGGCCTGAATTGACATTGCGGATATAATAAAAGGCTGTACCATCTCGAAGTTCTTGCAAAAGAATACGATCAGGACGCATCCGTAAAGATGATTCAAGCAACTCTTTGGGGCCAACGGAGGCTAAGCCTTGTCCATCTTTTGAATAGAACATTGAGACATGGTTAGGGTGTGGTATCACCAATTCTTGTGTGTCTTCGATGGTGATAATACGCTCTTCTTGAGGGATTTTTGCGATTAATGCTTTTGATAATGTTGTTTTACCCGAACCGGTTTTTCCCGCAATTAAAATATTTTTCTGGCATTCTACAGCTTGATTTAAAAAAGAGACAAAGTCTTTATTACAGTAGGCATTGGCTAATTTATGCTCGATGATTTTGAGTTCGTTAAAACGAGAATGATAGTCATTCAAGGGTGTGAAAGAGATCTGTTCACAGAGCGAGAAGAGGCCTTTCTTGGCGAGCTCTTCGAGAGAAAAACTCTGCGATGACGGTTTACGAATTGTCATACTAATCGTGTCTTTTTCGACAGCGGGCGGAATGACAATTTGAATACGCTCATTGCCTGGTAGCGTTGCAGATAATATTGGGTTTTTGTCCGATATGTTTTGCTTGGAATAGGATGCGACAACTTTCGCAATCCCCATAAGCTCATTAAAAGAGAGCCCCGGTGCTTCTATTGTTTTCCATCCATCAAATCCTTCAGTCATGACTTGATAGGGACGATTGATAACAATTTCAAAGAGTCTATCATCTTTCAAAAAAGCACTGATGGGTTCAAGTTTTGTGAGAACAATCGCAACGGTTTCATCGCTCATGGTATGTAAGTTTGAGTTCATTCTAAAGTTACCGCCGAATTTTTGTAAAAGTTTCTTGAAACAGCTCGATTGATAATCTGTTTTTTGTTTTCGATGACTTTCAATTTATAAACGCTAGAAAAATCTAAATCGCGGGCAACAAAGATATTCACCATTTCCCCTTGGTTTTTGGATAATGTTGGAGGAATATTGGCGTAATTTTCTACGAGAATGTTTGCGATGTTTTGTCCTGAAGAGATTGTTTCAGTTTCTTCTTTTTCCTGTTTTTTTGATAAACGTTTATTGGCATAGTGTGTTGCATCTTTTATTAGTGAGACAAGAAGCGCAGACCCAATCCTCTCGAGCCAATGGTTATCAATATCTCCATCCATACCAGAACGCCCTAAAGCATCCGTTGCCGGTGAAGCTAAAGATATAATGATACCATTGGGGGTTTTTGCTCTATTCCATAGTACAAAGAGACGTGTTTGGCCTTTTTTCAATCCGGCGCGATATTCACCAACAATTTGGGTGCCTTTATCAAGAAGCACAACACGACCATTGTCTGATAAGATATCTCTGGAGATGATACAACTGGCAAAACCTTGTTGATCACTGTTGATGGCTGTTTCTAAAATACAAGGAATAGAAGTTCCCATCGCGATGATGTAGTTTCGATTGCCAAGGGTTGAAGCACGAATACCTTCAAGCACTGTGGGTTTGAGAAGATGATTAAAACGTTGTGTCGTTTCATCAGGTTTGCTTTCAAGTTGGTGAGGCAAAGCACCATTATTTGTTTGTGAATCTATTTTGCCTTGTTGTGTACTTGCATAAGCTAATACAGGAGCACGTTGTGCTGCTTCCAGCAGTGAGTTATCAGAATTTAATTGATTGATGTTTGGTGTTGGTAGCTCGACTTTTGGTAATAGAGCGTTATTTCGTTGAGGCTGTTCAAAGGGGGGAGGGGTAGGCTTTGCAGGACGAAAAAGCTCTGTTTGTTTTATAACTTTTCCTTCTTTTGAAGATTCAATTGGTTGCTTTTTGTCTGTAACAAGTGTTGAATAGGCTAAATAAAGACAGACACTGAAAAGAATAATAAGAGCAATAGCTTTCCCCACATTGTTCTGTTGACTTTTCCCTTGAGCATTTTTTATTGTATCGCGATCATTAATGCTTTTTTCATCCACGGTGTTATTCATGGCTGCTTCCTAGGTTCACTTTACGTTGTACAGATGGTGATGTCGTACCTGTTTCAGGATTAATTCCTTTTGGTACGAACCTTTTGTTAAAGATGCACAATACTTCATTCCCACGTCGTAGCGTGAATTGTGCAGCTGTTGCATGAACAATAACCTTGTTGCCTTTAATCGATTTGGGAATAAGCGCTTCTTGCCCATCAGGCGATACAATGTAAATGGCAGGGATTTCAATGTTGCCTAAAAAGGTAAAGGTTGTTGTTTTCCCATTATCATAGACAGAAGCAGGTTCAATAAGAGATGAGCCTTGAGCTTCATAAGCCCAATTGCGTGGTCCAAAATCTTCATGGATATTTAAAATATCATTGACAAAGTTTTCTTCACGTTGTTTTTCTTTTTCTGCTTCGGCTAATTTCTTACGTAAGGCTTCATCTTCTGGATAACGAAACTTTACCAAGAAATACGTCTCATTGCCGGCTGAAACATCGCCTTCACGGACTTGTAGCTCGAATTGATAAGAGCGTTGTGTTCCATCTTGGCGGCTTGTGACAATTTGTAAATTTGTCACAGGCTGAACTTCACGTGGTTTGAGAAAAACAAAGTGTCCAGCCGGTGCAACTTGCCAAGCAACCGAATTTCCAATTCCTACATAGGTTACTTCTTCATCAACGGCAAATTCTAGTTGAACCGAAGAGCGAATGGAGCCAATGATTTGTACGACGTTGTAGGGGTCATAATTGACAAATCTGATGCGGTTATCTTTACGTGCACTGACAGGCGCTGTTTCCGCAAGTGAGAGAGCTGTGTGAAAGCTGACAGTGATCGTAAAAATTAAAGAGATTGTTTGTAAAAGTCTGATCATTTTATCACCTCTGGATCAGATCTATATTCCGATACTTGAAAACCAAGAGGGTTGATAAGACGATCAGACGTTGAAATGTGTGCGTTCACGTAGGAAAAATTTAAGATTGAAATCCAATGGGAAATATTTTCTTTTTCATTCAAGTCTCTGATCGTTTTATAGTAACGAACTTGGATAAGATCTTTACTTATAAAAGAGATTGATTTGATTGTGATCGTAGCAATCATGTTATGATAAATATTTTGCGGACTTTCTGGATTATTGCCCGCGTACCATTTTGCAAAACGGTTTTGTTCTTTTGGAGAAGATAAAAGAGAGACTAAGCGAAAATTGTTTTCTGCTTCTGATGCTTGAAAACCTTCACGAGCGCGAACATATTGGCTGGCAAAATAACGCGTTATCGCTTCATCATAGTCGTTAGGGGATTCTTTTAGGGCGCTTACAGTATCAATAATGCCTGTTGAGTTATCAACGCGGATAACAAAAGGCTCTACCGTTTTCAAAGGTGTCAAAGCTGCGACAGCTAAAGCCAGCGCAATTGTCATCAATCCAAAAAGCACTGTTAAAGCCATGGAGATTTTCATCCGCACGCGCATGCTATGCATGCGATCAATGTCAAATGAGCGCGCTTCTTTTATATATTCTTCAAGGGCATCACTTTTCACGCATAACCTCCACAGTTTTATCAGATCGTGCTTCATGAATAACCGGCTTTAATAAAGCTGAATTGGCTGTTACTTTTTCACTTTCCAAAGTATTGAGAATGATGGGAGTGGTAACAGGCTTTACACTTTTTTCTGGGTAGACAATGTTTTTATTGTCCCAATTCCACTTATCTTTATTTAAAGCGCGTGTATGTTTGCCATTACAGCGTGGTGGTTTTTTAGGGCCACTCAAAGAGGCACAACCAGTAAGAGCGATTGTTAGGACCATAACAAAAGTTATTTTTCGTTTCATTTTTTGAACTCACAAATATCTTGGAATACAATGCATGAGAGCCTTTGTTCTGAACATTTTTACAAGTTTATGTGATGCAAGGTTTTGATTGGTTTTATTGTTAGACCCAAGATGTTAGATCTTATCTGGAACAGGATCATGGCGTGTACGCCAAAGGGCGCACACAAGGCAAAAACAAAAATGCTTATTCTTTTAAAGAGGTGCTTTATCTTAAAATCGACCACGACCGCCTCCAGATTTACCTGCTTTTGCTGCCGCCCCTGCCGCACTTCTAACAGCGTTACCGGCAGCTCCTGAGATTTGTGAAGTGGCACTTTTTACTGCATTGCCACTCGCTCTTGCACCATTGGAAAGCATTGTAAAAATCTGTCCTCCTGAAGAGACACCAGCGTTAAAGTATGGTCCGCCAGAGGCCAGCGCTGTTGCAATACCAGGAAGCGCACGGAAGATAATAACTCCTATGATCGAAATGACGATGACAGGGGGAAAAAGAACATAAATTGATTCATATGAAACTTTGAGAACCTGTAGGATAACTTGACATATAATGGTTCCAAGCATGATTACGAGAACTTGTAAAATGGTAAAATTGATCAAAGTTGTAATCCATGCATCGGAGTATTTTCGCGTTGCATTGAACAAATACAAACTAATGAATAGAGGCCCAAGACCTATAATCATGACGAGTGCAACTTGTGCAAACATTTGCACAATAAAACCACCTATACAAAAAAGAATAACCGCGAGAAGCATGATAGAACCAAGAAGACCCACAATGATCTTTTCAAAAAACCAAGCATTGTATAAGACTTCTTGATAACGCGAACTTGCCTTTAACAAAATATAATCAAAAACATTGGAGCTTGCAGGATTACTGTTAAGCGCATTCCCAATAGCATTGGATAAATCATTGAAGAAAATATCCTTGACATAAGTATTAAATGTATCCGCATTCGTTGCCATTGTTGTAACAACAACGATTTTAACAACATTATTGAGAAGACTATGCATGGAAAGCGCAACGCGACCTGTCATAACATTATAGCCATAAAGAAAGATAAAAATGATTGCGGCGAGATTTAAGGGCGCTGAAATAGCAGAAGACAGCCCACTCACCGTCGTGTCCATCACATTATCAAGGGGTTTTAAAATATACCCAGAAACGCTTTCAAAGGGAGAAAAACTAAAGTCTGACATTTGTACTTGTACTTTCAAGTTTTTCTTTTAATTCTTTTTCTTTTTCTTTTAATTGTGCCTCAAGATATTTATGCTTTTTTTGTTCCTTTTCTTCACGTAATTCATCTTTTGTCTTCGTATCTCTTGCTTGAATCATATCAAGAGACTGAAGTTTTAAAGAAGCTACTTGAAGATCGGCTTGAAGAAGAGAAAGCTTTACTTGAAGATCTTGTCGAAGGGCTTGCAATTCTTCTGGTTTTGTGTCTGGTTTTGATTTAATATTTTCAAGTTGTTGACTTATGTCTTTGATTTTTTTTGCAGTTTCAGTTGCGCTTTTATAAATGTTTTCAGCTGTTTCTGATTTTGCAGCATCTAATTTTTGTGTGTTCTCGAGTGCTTGTTTATAATATTCATCCACATCAGATGTTGTTTGCGCTATTGCATGAGAAATAAAAGAAAAAGATAACAGTGTAACTAAGCCATATTTTTTCATTGATTTTTTCTCCTTTGATAAAATATGGGCAGCCATTTGTCAGGGGCAGCTCCATATTCGTTGATAATTTCATTCATGAGTTCAATGTTTTTTGTTGTGCCGCTTAAAACGGCGATCTCATCATTCATTCCACGTAAGTTAAGTTCTGCAACGACGGAACTTTGTCCTTGTTTGATGAGAAAACGACGGGACTCTCTGCTTAACTCTGACTGTATCAGTTCAAATTCACGCTCAGTAAGTTTGAAAGCTTCGACATAATCATTGTAATTTGCTTTTTGATTTGGAAAAAATATTTGGGTGGGGCATTGCTCAATGATTGTGTGCGCGATTGTTGAGTTCAAAGCATCTTTAGGGCTTTGTGTTGCAAAGAGCATCATGCCATTTTGTTTACGAATTGTTTTTAGCCGATCTTGCGCAAAAGCTTTAAATGAATCATCTTCTAAAGCTTTCCAGAATTCATCAACGACGATAATGATGCGCCGCCCATCAATCAGATCAAGAATGCGGTGAAAGAGATACATCATTAAGGGGCGCCGAATTTCTTCATTATCTAAGAAATCGGTCATGTCATAGCCAATGAACTGCGCATTTAAATTGAGATCATCTTGGTCATTATCAAAAACCCATCCTAAATCATTGCCTCTAATCCAGCGTTGCAGCCGTATGGCAATTCCTTCTTTGGATGTGTTGTCAAAAAACAGTTGAAGGGCACCAAGAGAGCGCTGGGTTGGGGGTAAGTTTTCCAAGGAATCAATGGCTTTGGCGATATCTTGTCGCTCTTCTTCTGTTACGATTTGCCCTTCAGCGGTCACCAGCTTTAAGATCCAATTACGAAGAAAGATTTTATTTTTTTCGGTGTATTCCATGCCCTTTAAGGGAGCAATACCCGTGGGCTGCCCATTTTTTAAAGGTTTGTATTTCCCTCCTCCAGCCCGTACAAAAATCTCTGCTCCTTGATCTTTATCAAAAAAAACCATTGTTGGATTGTGTTTTTGTAATTGTGCAAGAAGAAAATTAACAATCACTGTTTTACCAGATCCTGATGGACCACAAACAAATGTGTTGCCAAGATCGCCATAATGAAAATTAAAATAGTAAGGTGAACCAGCCTGTGTTTTTAGCAATGCGACAGCAGCTCCCCAAACATTATCGTTCAGTTTGCCAACAGGGAAAGAATGGAAGGGCGATAAAGCGGCAAAATTTCTGCTGGTAATGGCGCCTGAACGCGCACGATAGCTAAAGTTTCCAGGAAGCTGTGCCCACCATGCTGCTTCCAATCCTAAATCTTCTCTGGCAATCACGGCTCCTCCATTGGTTAAATGGGAACGTGCTTTTGATAAGTTTTCAGACAATATTTTGGGATGATCAGCAAAAACAGCTAAAGAAATGTGGTGTTCTCCCAAAACAAAACGGTTTGATTCTAAATCATCTAGCGCTTCATCCAGTGCATCGATTTGTGAGCTAGCACGGTCAGCTGCATTGATCATTTGATTTTGTTTGCGGCTCATAATCGCACTGGCGGCTGCCTTACTTTTAAAGACAAAGGATTGTGTTAAAATGAATTCAAATGGCACCGTAAGCAGACCATCAGTCATACCTGGGCGTGTTTTAGAAGGATACTCTTTCCATCCAAACATGCCCACAAAGCGTTCATTGCTTTCATGGCGAATTTCGATAATTTCTTTCCCAAAAATAACACGATCCGAGTAAATTGTTGAAGCAATAGTTCCAAATGTGAGAGGAATACGCTCACGTCTTCCCCCCACTAGCTGGTGGAGAAATTCACTTTGTTCGGCAAATAAAAGTCCTTCATGTTCATAGATTGATAGTAGACGGACTTCATACTCTTCCAAACCTTGCATAAGATCTTGACTTAACTCTTCGAGTTTACGAATAGCTTCTTCATCGGGCTCAGATTGTGTTTTCTTCGCTTTGCTCAAGCGCTGAAAAAATGAAACCAGCTTTTCTGTTTTATCCGCAGCCGGATTCCAAACCAGTGAAATAAATAGATCATTTCTATACAGTTCTTGCGAAACCATTTTCTTTTTATATTTTTCATCTAATGTTGTTGCAAAAGATGAAAGAAAATGACCTTCTGGGTATATCGTTTCACGGCGGCGGATGATGTGAGAATATAAAGCAAGCCGTTCATCTGCGATATTTTTTAAAAGGGTGTTTAATTGGTTGTGTAAAGAATTTAATTGATCAATATCCGCGGTGTCGAAATTTATACCCTCAACAGCCATCACAACCATTAAACAGCGTGAATTTAAAGCAACGACATGTTGGTTGATGTAGCGTATATAGGGAATATATTCTTCAGGCAAAGTTTCCCGTTTCATTATTGACATCTGTTTCACCAATTTCGTTCCTTCAGCTTAGTTCCTTATAAGTGCGGATAAGGCGTAAAGGGGAGGTTGAACCTCCTCCCCATCGGTTGAGGTTTTTTTGTTTTCCTCGGGTATTGAGCCATGCAAATAATACGCGAAATTGGTTGTGATCGTACTTTGTCACTTCTCGCAAAATAAAGTGTATCCCAATCCCAAGACCAAACATGGTAAAATCACTGGTCAAAATGAAAAGAATGGATGTCGCCATGACATTGAGCGCCATGGCTTCCATTGTAACACCAGCAAACATGGCTGGGCGCGTACAGGCAAGGAAAAGAGTATCTTCGTTCATTTATGTTGTGCCCGCTAATTTGCCGACGAGAGTGGGGGCACCAAAAACAATAGCAATCCCCAGAACACAGTAAGCTGCTTTGCGTAAATCAATAAAGCCGTACATCCAACCAATCCCCACAGCAGCAACACATATAATAGCAATAAGCCTTGCCGTTGGACCCGTCATCATTGTGACAATGTTGTCTAAAACACCATCAAGCTTCCCGAAACCACCTCCATTAGTAGAAGAAGCAGCATAAGAAGGATCTGATACAAGCAATGCTGTAAAAAGCAGCATGGTCACGATAAAAATGATGTTTTGGAATCTATTATCTGTCATTTTACCTCTCTTTAACAAATAATATTTGTTTATATGTCGACATTCCATCGCCTCTAACAAACTGGAGAGTGTTGTCATTTGATGACAGTTTAATTCTTCTCATTTGTTTGTTTTAAAAGCCTTGATCGTGGATCTGTTCACTCTCAAGCTCTTCTTCGTAAAGAGACAGAAGTCTTTTCAAATTGAGATTGTGTTATATGAAAATGGCAATTTTAAGTTGTGTATATTGGTAAAAATAACAATATTAAAATAATGAAAGAAAGAATATCATTCTTTACAAAATGTAGTTAATCTGCAACACTTATATTTGGATTTTTTCTTTAAAAACAAGGGGATTGCTGATCAATAATCTGACATGATAGGAAAAAAACGAATTTTTTGAGCGAGCGTGTTAAGAGATGCTATTTAAATTGATTGTTATTATTTACATTATGGGGGCTACGGTGTGGGGATTAAGCCAATATAAAGATAAAATGGATTTCAGCATTCTTAAAACATTTGAGACGCAAGATATCCAAGATATTGTCGATCTCTATCGAGAAGAAAAAAAGTTGGGTAGATCTATCACCAAACAGCAATTAGAAAAAAATGAACCAGCTCTCGATTTGCAGAAGAGTGTTTCATTAAATGATGTTGCAAATAATGCTGTTGTTTTTCATGGTAAGGCTTCTGTTACAAGTGGGGTTACATTTAAATTACTGACGCCTGCTGCACAATCTTGGCGCTCACATATCTCCCGTGATATTCATCTTTATGGTGTGGACACATGTGCACCCCGTCAAAAAGCAAGATTAAATGATCAAGAATGGCCCTGTGGTGCGGTTACAACGGCTTGGCTTGTCACCAAAACACTTGGGCAGGATTTATCCTGTAAACAGGCTTTGATGCACAATGGTGTTTATTATGCGCAATGTTTTGTTCAAGGGGTTGATTTAGCTGAGGAAGGTCTTAAAGAAGGTATGTTGGTACTCTCAAAAGAGGGGAAAAATTCTATTCCAGCCCAGTATCATCATGCGGAAGAAAAAGCACGTGGCAATAAGATTGGTCTTTGGTCGAGTGATTTCACTGAACCTTTAAAATGGCGGCGAGATAATGGATCCTATAACCCCTTTGCTAGTCCATGATTGGTTTTAACGAACATATTTACTTAAATTTTTATAGAGAAAACTTTATCAATAAAATTGTACCAAATCGTAGAGCAAATTTGAATAAACGGTGAGATTATTTTCGTTTAGGAAGTAAATGGATGGTAATTCCCTTTTCAAGGTAGGGTTGCTTTCAAAATCACTTCTCTATTTTTACTTATGTGTTTTATAAAAGCAGGAAAATGTCATTGTTGGTGGCAAAGCATTTTTGAGTATTTGTGTTTGAAGGAGAAGTGAGGCGATAAAAAACGCTCAAGAAACGGATTTCTAGAGCGGTGTTGATAAAAGTAAAAAATAAACAGACCCAAAAATGGTGTAACGTTTGATATAATGGATAAAATCTTTCACAATGCCTTAAAAGAATTCATAGCAAAAGTTTTTTCATCAGAATTTTGTCTTCAGGATTGGATCACGTTTTTTACTTCTTTAAAAGTGATCAATCTGTTGCATTCCTTGAAAAGCTTTCATAATTATCTGCTTTTAAATTCAGACTTCCAAATGATGGATGGATTTCAAATAGACTCTACACGAAGAAATCTTCGTAAAATGATTTGCATTGCTGATTGTTTTCTATATATCACAAAACGTTTCTATTTAGGCCTCGATGGAGGAACAATAATCAACATACAAATAGGTAAAAAGAGCTCATACTTTTTTGTTATGGCTGCATAGTCCATTGATCGTGAGATTTAAGTATTATAATGCTCATAGGCTTTCTATAGGGCTAGGGGCGATGCCTATTGCAATGTAACTATTTGAAATCAGTTGAACAAAAGCATTAATGCGCCTTCTGATTTCATCGTTTGTATTCAGTTTGGGCTCTTTCCCTTCTTATTGTATTTTATGACAAACTCATACGATGGCTATTGTGAGCTCTTCTTGCGTCACTTTACTCAGAGTGTTCACTTTGAAAGCAAGCAAGTGGATAGTGAGGCTGTATTCTCATACAGTGTGAAAATTCAACCCTCATTTGGGGGGATAATATTAACAGATAAGGTATTTAAAGAGGAGTAAAATGAAAAAAATTATTTATTATGCATGACTCTATTATTCGTCTTGGGGTGTGAAAAAACTATAGCCTAGAAGATTTTAAAAAAGATGCAAAATTAAGAGAAGAATGGGGAACGAAGTGTTTTCTTTCAGGACAATTTGTTAAGGAATCTAAAAATTGTCAAAATGTCTTACAAGCAGATACTGAAATGTTTTTCTCGCCAAAGCTTGATGCTCTAGACCGTGGTCATGTATTTTAATAAATACATATTACTCAACAGTAAAGTGTGATATAAAAATTCTAAAATAAAGAAGTTACGGCTCAACGAATGCTCGCTTCTTCAATTGTTATAGCGGATTTTTTATCATTTTTCATCTTTCAAATGAGCTCCCCAAATCATATTCGCAATCCTATTGTTTGTTTCATCTTTGTTAGATTGAGGATTATGATCATGAGAAAACAGGATAGCATTGTCTTATAGAAATATTTCTCAAGGTATCCAAGCCTATTTTGCGACGCTGTTCGTAAAGGGTATATAAAAAGCAAGTAAAATAAAATAGTTATGTCTAATATGGGGGAATAGGTGAATCTTGATTCTATTGAGTTTTTTTGCCTCTATCCCTCATCTTTTTGAAGCTTTTTTATCGCCTCTATAGCTAACCTTTTACGGTCTGCGCTCTTTGTGTAAAGAGATGCCATAGCATCATTTGTCCAGCCAAAGAGTGCTTTCAATTGTGATACTGTTGCACCAGAGTTAGCTGCGCGTGTTGCTGCTAATTTTCTTAATCCATGCGCCGATTTTTTAATTCCAGCAGCATTACAAGCGTCTCTAAATGTATCGCCAAAGCTTTCTTTGGAGAGTTTTTGATTAGTTTTACTACAGATGAATGTTTCTACTCCAATAGGACCAGCTTCAAGCGTTTTGGCTAATTCCGGTAAAATAGGTAGAAAGACATCTGTTTGGAATTTACTTTTCTCTGTCTTGAGATGAATAATATTGTCTTTGACATCTTTCCAGCCAATTCGTACCGCATCACCACGACGCAAGCCCGTATATAAAAGAACATCAATCCAGACACGTTCATGGGTACCATGGGACCATCTTTGATAATATTTCTCAACATCTTCTTCTGTCCAAACAGGAAAGCCGCTTTTATTTTTAAGAGGAGGTTTTTTGACGCCTAAAGCTGGATTATTTTCCAAAAGACCTTGATCAATTGCCCAATTAAAAAGTCCATTAAGGGCTTTCAGAAAGTTTCTAGCCATTGCTGGTGTTTCTTTGCGCCGTTCAACACCGGCTATGATATGTTTCTTTTCAATTGCTTGGTATGGAATATTTCCTATGGAGTCGCATATCTTCATAAGAATGTATTCTTTTTGTTTCTTTGTAGTATTAGAGTAGCTATGCCAATTAGAGCTGTTAAAGTATTGTTTAAGCAGCCATGCAAATGAACCTTCAACAAGTTTACCAGTTTTTGATTTAGGAAGTATAAGCCCTTGTAACTCGGCAAGTGCGCTTTTGTAGTTATCAACAAACTCTTGCGTTCCATAGGTACCGCGTATTCTAATGCGTGGTCCATGACCAATACGTACATACCATACAATTTTGCCATGTTGAGTAATTTGTTTAACGAGATGAGGAGGACGTGGTTTAGGCATGGTATTTTACATCTTAGAGAGTGCGGTTTCGTAATATTCATTCTTTGACAAATCTAAAAGTTTGTCTGGGTGGCTAACTGAATTTGGTATTGGAATATCNGTCTGGGTGGCTAACTGAATTTGGTATTGGAATATCTGCTTTAAGATAGATAAGCAGTTCACCGGTAGGTTTGATTTCTATGAGTTCGCATTTTTGCTTTTTTGCTTCTCTTAAAGCTCGTGCAATGTCTGCTTGCGTTATGATAGCTTTACGAGGTGCCATATCTTTTCTCCTTACATTGAGATGCAATTCACGTGTGGCGTGAATCACGCATTACTTGAAAGTGTTAAGAAGGGTGGGGGTGCTAGGAGGCATTTGTGAAGAGAAGCACCTCCATATGTAAAAAATCTGTAAGTTTATTTTTTAGATGTGCTTAATTTCATATTTCCAATCAGGCAATTGAGTAAGAGCTAATGCGAGTTGTCCTCTATGACACATGCATACATTGGCTTCAAAACAGGTGATTGCAACGCGCTTTTTGTTTAAAAACATTTGATATAATTTGTTTATTGCACAAGAATTATTCTTGAGAGTTGTATTTCGATAATTTTTAAAAAGACGGTCATAATCTTTTTGTGTTTTCAAACTTCTTCGTTTTTCAGAGGCAATTCCAAGTTCAGGCATATGCATATATTCAATATCAATGTTGCTTACAGCTTGCTCTAATTGTCTTTTTGAAAATCCGTGTTTTCTACTTATTGGATTTTTACGAACATCACATAAAGTTTTGATATTGTTTTCTATGAGACAACTAAGATAATTCTCAAGGGACCTACCTTCATAGCCAATGGTAAAAAAACAAAATTCCTCATCTTTAGCAGGCTGTATGATAATATGTTCGATGTTACACACGTTTAATTTCCTTATGTGAAAGGGTGGGGGTGCTCTTAGATATGCGGGGAACAAAACACCCCCATAAGGTTAAGCAGCTTTTGTTGAGAGTTGTTTTATCTCTCGCTCTATCTCTGCTAAAAAGGTTTCAACAGCTTGATTGATCTGTTCAAGTTGTTGATCATCACGGAGAACACGCTTGACTTTCATGCGTAAGTGAAAGAATTCCCCCGTAAAACGTGGATCATAACTTACGAAATCACACCATTTTCGTCCTGTACAAGCCATTTGGAATTGCATTTGTGCGTGATATTCTGGTTTGATTTCATCACCTATACAAAAGCGCATATGTGTTACTGATCTCGGGCATTTGACTTCGATTAAACCGTCTTCTCCAATGAGACCATCAGGACTAGCCCCCGCCATTTCTATTGTGGGGTGTTGGATAAAGCCGCACTTTGTTATATTGGCATCATGAATGAAGCCATATTCTCTCAAGGCATCATCTTCATGTTCGATACCCCATCTCATATCTTCAGTTTCATAATAAGGGCTTGTTTCGCCTGTTAAGCGCTCTGTTATGAGTTTGATTTTGTAGTCTTCATATTTGCTCGTAGGCAATCCTTTTGTAGTTTTATTGAGTATGTTGTAAATGTTTGATGCGGTGACTTTACCCAAGCGTGCTTGGAACCATTCTGCTGTTCTTTGTTCCATCTCACACCGCCGTTCTTTGTTCTTGTGGTGCATATTCTATATCTTGGACGTGAATATATTCGGCATCTTGTATAGGCGCCTCTATTTGCTTTTGTTGTAGGAAAGATTGTTCTTTTTCATGCTGTCTCTTTTGCAAAATATCCAAAATCCTTTGTGCTACTTCATCAGGAAGATCTTCAAGCCTGTCGACTTGTGCATAATCAAGCACTTTTTCTTCTTCTGTTTGAGTGATGTTTATTAATTGTTTGATTTGCATAAGCACATCATAAGAAACTAACTTCGTTTGTACGTTATGGTTTGTTTCATTGATACGTTTAGCTTCATCTTCTTCATAAATACCGGAAAGACCGAAAGCGTAACGAGCACATTGTATAGTGGCTTTATGACGCAACATACGTGCGGGGTATTTTTTCCAAGGGTCACTGTGGCCTTGTTCGCATTCTTTGCGATATTCGGTGACTTCGATAGGGTCTTTAATGCCTTTGAGACGAATAGCACATTTGATAGCAATGATATTCCCATCTTCATTGAGTTGATCTTGAAAGGTCATGCCATCAAAG
>NZ_JBHIPQ010000037.1:0-2478 GCF_042196125.1 Bartonella sp. AP280QHHD
AAAACTCTCCACCGCATTCGTGCTTTAAGGGATTTTGATGATGTTAAAGCAGACGACCTAGGCGGCTATATCGAGAAAGAAGACAATCTAAGTCATGATGGTAATTGCTGGGTAGGTGATGATGCAAAAGTCTATGGTTATGCCAAGGTTTTTGGTGATGCACATGTTTATGGAAACGCTCGTGTAGATGGTCATGCAAGAGTTTATGACAAAGCCAAGGTTTATGGTGATGCTTATATTTATAACATTGCTGATATTTACGAAAATGCATGTGTTTTTGGTAGTGCATCTGTTACCGGAGAAACTAATATTTTTGGTAATGCGCAGATTTTTGAACATGCTCGTGTTTTTGCCAGTGCACAAATCTACGAAAATGCACAAGTTTCCGGTGGTGCATTTATTAGTGGAAAAGCTGAAATTTATGGAAATGCTAAAATCTATGGCAGTCCATTGATTTCCATCAGAGCAAAAGTTGGGGGAAATGCCAAAATCTGTGGTGATGCATTTATTCATGGAAACGCAGAGATCATCAATGATGAAATCATCACAACTGGCCAAAGGAAATAAACCATGGAAAAAAAATACGAATTTACTGATGAAACAATCGAAGTTGGGGGCAAAACTCTCCACCGCATTCGCGCATTACGAGACTTTGGAAACGTCGAGAAAGGTGATTTAGGTGGCTATATACAAAAAGAAGACAACCTATCGCATCATGGTAATTGCTGGATTGGGGATTATGCAAAAGTCTATGGTTATGCCAAGGTTTTTGGTGATGCTAAGGTTTACGAAAATGCACAAGTTTACGGTTATGCACATGTTTACAACAATTCTCGTATTTATGGCAAAGCAGAAGTTTGCGATGAACCATGCATTTACGGTGATGCAGAAGTTTACGGTGATGCATATATTTGCGGTGAACCGCACGTTTTTGATAATGCAGAAGTTTATGGCAATGCACAAGTTTACGAAAAGGCATACATTTATGATAGGGCGCGTGTTTACGGCAATGCAGAAGTTTCCGGTGATGCGCATGTTTACGGTCATGCAAAAATTTACGGTGAAGCATGTGTATGTTGGGACGACTGGATTGATGGCGATAAAAGAATCTCAACTAGGTAACAAACCAGATGAAAAAATACGAATTTACTGATGAAAAAATTGTGTTTGATGGAAGAACTCTTCACCGAATTAGAGCATTAAGAGGCTTTGGATATGTCAAAAAAGGTGACCTCGGCGGTTTTATAGAAAAAGAGAGCAACTTAAGCCATAAGAGAGACTGTTGGATTTTTGGCAATGCACAAGTTTACGGTGATGCCAAAGTTTATGATGATGCGCGGGTTTATGGGAATGCACGCGTTTATGACAATGCACAAGTTTATGATTATGCCGAAGTTGGTGGTGCTTCTGTTCGAGATAATGCCAAGGTTTTTGACTATGCGCGGATTTATGGGAATTCTGTTATAGGGGAAAGTGTACACGTTTACGGAAATGCTAAAATTTACAATCAAGCATATATTCGCTGTCGTGTAGACATTGCTGGAAATTGTAAAATTAGTGGCTCCACCCTAATCGTAGAACGTGAGAAATAGTAACCATGAAAAAGAAATACGAACTTACTGATGAAACAATTGAGTTTGATGGATACATTACGCTTTACCGCATACGTGCATTAAAAGATTTTGGTGATGTTAAAGCAGGCGACCTTGGCGGCTTTGTAGAGTATGAAGACAATTTAAGTCAAAAAGACGATTGCTGGATTTATAATGATGCCAAGGCGTATTGTTGTGCCAAGATTTACGATAGTGCTAAGGTTTATGATAAAGCACAAATTGGTGATTGTGCCGAGATTTTTGGCAATGCAAAAATTTATAATAACGTCAAAATATATGATGGACATATTTTTGGACACACACAAATTTATGGAAATGTGATTATTTATGCCGATTCAAGAATTTATGGCAATGTAAAAATTTATGATAATTCAGAAGATTGTAAACAAACTATGACCGCCCAGAACGGCGACTCTTCAACAAAAGACGACATTCCTTTCTAGCAACACAAACCAACTTTTAACACCAGCGTGATTCACGCCACGGGTGAATTGCGCGCAATGTAGGAAATCAAGATGAAAAATTCTACTTTTTTAAACGAAATGGCAGAAAAATATGGATTTTCTGCTGAAGAATTTCGAACCACAATCATAAAAACTTGTATTGGAGATAAAAATGCTAATGTCATCACTGATGCAGAATTTGCCGTTTTTCTTTTTGTTGCCAATACTTATGGACTTAACCCTTTAACAAAAGAAATCTATGCTCTCCCTAAAAAAGGCGGCGGCATCATACCCGTTGTTTCTATCGACGGTTGGATAAAGATCATCAAATCAAATCCTGACTTTGATGGCATGACCTTTCAAGATCAACTCAATGAAGATGGGAATATCATTGCTATCAAATGTGCTATTCGTCTCAAAGG